>JBIIRF010000259.1:0-4104 GCA_044341715.1 Bacteroidia bacterium
AACCAATCTGTTTACGATAATCATCCAGGTGCAATGACTTCAATGGTTTTCCATCGATCAGCACATCGCCATTTACCGGATCAACCAAACGAAGCAGCACGTTCACCAGTGTAGATTTTCCAGAACCCGTTCTGCCGATAACTCCCACCGACTCCCCTGCATTAATTTTAAAACTCACATTTTCCAGCGCAAAATTCCGATCAGCATCATACTTCACCGATACATTTCTGAACTCCAGATTTCCATCAATATGATTACAAGGTAAATCACCAGAAACAATTCCTGGCTCCTCCTTCAGAAATTCGTTAAGGCGTTGCTGTGAGGCGGCAGCGCGCTGAATAATTGAAATCACCCAGCCCAGAGAAGCCACCGGCCAGGTTAACATATTCACATAAATAACAAACTCTGCAATATTCCCCACAGTAATATTCCCTTTAATCACCTCCAGACCACCAACATAAATTGTAAGAATAGTACTCACACCCACCAACAACAGCATCGTCGGCATAAACATCGCATTCACCTTCACCAACTCCATCGACAAATTGCTGTACGCCTCTGTTTGCTGCTTATAAGCACCCAGGTATTGTTTTTCCCGGGCATAGGCCTTTATCAAACGTATACCGGAAAAGGCCTCCTGCACAAACGTACTCAGGTCTGATAATTTCTCCTGAACCGCTTCGCTTTTACGGTTAATCCTGTCATGCACATAATACACCAGCATCGACATCACCGGCAATGGAATCAACACAAAAGTTGCCAGTCGTGCATTTACCGAATACATCGCCCAAATCACCAGTACAAACATCACCAGCAGATTAATCGAATACATAATTGCCGGTCCAACATACATCCTCACCCTGCCCACGTCCTCCGAAATCCGGTTCATCAGGTCACCGGTATTGTTACGGTTATAAAAATCAAGACCCAACCGCTGATAATGACCAAAAACCTCATTTTTCATATCATATTCGATATGGCGCGACATCACGATAATAGTTTGCCTCATAAAAAACATAAAAACCCCCTTCATCAATGCCATACTCAGCACCAATACACCAAACAATAAAATATTAAATACCAGTGACTTATACACACTTTCCTGCGAAGAATAACCATCCAGCAAATGATAGGTATCGATATTCGCCGCTACTACATCCAGCGCATTACGGGTAAGCTGAGCCGGAAAGATGCCAAACAGGTTAGAAATGGTCACGAACAAAATTCCACCCAGCAGATGCCACTTATACTTAAAAAAGTATTTATTGAGGGACCGAAGTTCTTTCACGTGTTATCAACTGATTTCCAGGGGTAAACGAGGGGTCGTCGCCACATGAAATTCACAGGGCATAAAGATACTCAATCCTTTCACCACCGATATGACGAATACACTACAAATATTTTGCCCCATACGATTTAAAAAACCTAACTTTGCCCACCCAAAAGACAGATAGTTTCATGATCGACGTGAAAGAAATGAAGGCTGCTACGGCACCGGTAAATACCAATGTTTTTGACAGTGTATCAGGCAGCCGCCACGAGCAGGTTGTTTTCTGCAACGATCCTGAAACAGGGCTTAAAGCCATCATCGCCATTCATAATACAGTACTGGGCCCTGCGCTTGGAGGTACTCGTATGTGGATGTACAAATCTGAAGGTGAAGCGGTTAACGACGTACTTCGACTTTCCCGCGGGATGACATATAAAGCAGCCATTTCCGGATTGAATCTGGGAGGCGGAAAAGCGGTTATCATCGGTGACAGCCGCCAACACAAGTCAGAAGCTCTCTTCCGTCGATTTGGACGTTTTGTAAATAGTCTGAGCGGAAAATACATTACTGCTGAAGATGTTGGAACCAGCACCAAGGACATGGAATATGTAGCCATGGAAACCAAGCATGTAACCGGTCTTCCGGAAAGCATGGGTGGTGGTGGTGATCCATCTCCGGTAACAGCCTATGGTGTTTACATGGGCATGAAAGCCTCCGCTCAATTCGCCTGGGGCAACGACAATCTTGCCGGTAAAAAAATCGTAGTACAAGGTGTTGGACACGTAGGAGAAAATCTGGTAAAGAACCTCCGCAAAGAAGGTGCTACCGTTTTTATCACCGACCTGAACGAAGATCAATTAAAGAAAGTATCCACTGAGTACGGAGCCTCTGTTATTGCACCGGATCAGGTATATGACATGGATATGGATATTTACGCTCCATGTGCATTGGGTGCCACCCTCAACACAGAAAACATTGGACGTCTCCGTTGCCAGATTATTGCCGGAGCAGCCAATAACCAGTTAGCCGACGAAACCATACACGGGCCAATGCTGGTTGAAAAAGGCATCATTTACGCTCCTGACTTCCTCATCAATGCCGGCGGACTCATTAACGTTTATTCTGAACTTATTGGTTACAACCGTCAGCGTGCGCTCTCACAAACGGAGCACATCTATGCAGTAACCCTTGAGATTCTGAAGAAAGCCCGCGAAGAAGGTATCTACACACAAGCTGCCGCTACACAGATGGCGGAGAAACGCATTGCCGATATTGGCAAAGTGAAATCAAGCATGTAATTCAGGACGACCATCGTCCACACACACCTATAACGTTCTTCCATTCCATGTTAAGCAGAAGGCATCTACGCATCCGCGTCATGCAGGCATTATATGCCTATTACCAATCCGATCCGAAAGATATTCGTCGCACTGAACAGGAGTTGCTCAACGGAACCGAGAAGATATTTGAATTGTACCTCACTGTGCTGCGCTTCTATCAGGAGCTGGCCCATCAGGAACACCTTTATTACGAGGACACTCCCGCTTCATTAGTTACAGGCAAGAAAAAAACTTCCCTCAGCGCAATGGAGGCCATGAAGTTTTTAGAATGGCTCCATTCCGACAAAGCGTATTCCGATGCTATCAAGAAGAAAAAAATCTCCTGGCAAGCGGAATCCGACACCGTAAAAAAAGCATTCTCTCATCTCCGTCAGCAGGAAGAATACACCAATTTCGCAGCCAAGGCAGATCATACTACCGAGGAAGAACATGCCATGCTGAAATGGATGACCCGCGAGTTATTTTCTAAAACCGAGTTCATTCCACATCTGCTTGAAGAGAAAAATATTTACTGGGCAGAAAGTCTCGACATGATTGAAGCGATGGTTAACAAGACCCTCGACACGCTGAAAAGTGACGGACAATACGGACTGCTCCCCCTCTTCAAAGACGAAGAAGATGACATACGATTCATGCAGGAACTGGTACAGAAAACCATCCGCGACGACTCCTATTTTCACCAGCTCATCTCCGAAAAAACGAAAAACTGGGATGCAGAACGAATCGCCATCGTTGACATTATTCTCATGAAGATGGCATTGTGTGAAATCATCAATATTGCCACTATCCCTGTTAAAGTCAGCATCAACGAATACATTGATATTTCCAAGGATTACAGTACACCAAACAGCAAAGCCTTTATCAACGGTGTCATTGACAAACTGGTGATAGAACTTAAAGAACAAGGAAAGATTCATAAATCAGGAAGAGGACTTGTAGAATAAAATAACATGCGTAAACTCATTTGTCTCATAGGTTGTATCGCACTCCTAAGTGCCTGCAACAATGAATCCGGAAAAGAAAACGATCCGGAAAAAATTTCCCCTGATGTGGTCAACATTTCAGCCACTGCGAGTGGGGAAAATGTAACTGAAAAGAAACCGGCCTTTGAATTTCAGGAGACCAACTACGACTTCGGCACCATCAATTCAGGAGCAGAAGTGGTACATATCTTCAAATTCAAAAACACCGGCAATGCAGATCTCGTCATCAGCCAGGTAAAAGGATCATGTGGCTGCACTTCGCCCGAGTATCCTGACAAACCAATCGCACCCGGCGACGAAGGTGAAATCAAAGTCACTTTCCGCAGTGAAGGGATGGGCGGACAAATCGTAAAAGACATCACCATTCTCGCTAACACTACTCCCACCACCAAGGTATTAACCATCAGCGGAGAAGTACTTAAAGTCAACAAATAACCAACAACCACATATCTTACACAATGAACACCCTTAGTATTCTCTTACAGGCGGCACCGGCAGGCGGCGGCGCAAT
>JBIIRF010000260.1:0-4103 GCA_044341715.1 Bacteroidia bacterium
CGCGGACTCATCGGATTACGCAGTAGCATCCTCACAGCAACAGCAGGACGTGCCATCATGGCTCACCGCTTTGCGAAATTCGAACCATGGAAAGGAGGAATTCAGGGACGTATCTCCGGCGTATTGCTCGCTAAAGAAACCGGTACCTGCACCGCCTACTCTATCGACCGTATGCAAGACCGTGGTTTCTTCTTTATTGAACCAGGCGAACAAATTTACGGTGGACAGATTGTAGGACAACATATCCGTCCTGACGATCTCGTTATCAACCTTTGCGAAGCCAAGAAGCTCACCAACATGCGTGCTTCCGGAAGTGATGACAACGTACGTATCGCACCGAAAACGAATTTCTCACTCGAAGAATCGATGGAATACATTGAGAAAGACGAGTACCTCGAGATCACACCGAAATCACTTCGTATGCGTAAAATTTACCTCGACGAAAACGAGCGTAAACGCAATGCGAAGAAAATGGCAGAAGCCTGATACTATTCACACAACAGCCGGACAGAATCCATTGATTTTGTCCGGCTGTTGCATTTTCGCTGCTTCGTATATATCGTCCAAACCCTTTCATTGGTCGATTTTTACAGGGTGTTGAGCAAATACCCATAGATCTTCCCCGATTACAGAGTATATTTGATATTATGATCGACCGGCTCATCGAAAAATATTACCACAAGGTGCCGAATAAAAGAACGCAGAGTATAGTACTGCATATTTTATTCTGGACCGTATGGCTCACCCGATCATTTTATGACGCCTACAGTATCTGGGGAATAGAGTGGAGTTTTTATTACAGCGCCATTGTCTTCATCAGTCAGGTACCACTTGTATATCTCCACTTGTATGTACTGGTACCACGACTCCTCAACCGCAAACAATATTTCCTCTACCTCAGCGCAACAGCCCTTTCCGTGTTCGCCTACTCGCGACTCAACTACACGCTCTTAAAGCTCCTTCCTGAAGATGGCATGCCAGAACGCATGATCCGATTCATGGACAACATCACTCCCAACTTTGATCTCCTCGAAGGACTCATTGTAATCATTCTCACCTACGCACTCAAGTACACCCTCATTGCCTTCATCACCCAAAACGAACTCCTCAAACTCCAGAAGGAAAAGTTACAATTAGAATTAAACGCACTCAAAGCACAAATACATCCACACTTCCTCTTCAACACCCTCAACAATCTTTACTCCCTCACTTTAAAAAACTCCGACAAAGCCTCCGAGGTTGTATTGAAACTATCCGACATCATGCGGTACGTACTTTATCAGGCCAACGAAGAGCGTGTAGAATTAAAAAAAGAACTCGACTTCATCAAAAACTACGTCGACCTTCAACGCATCCGCTACCACGACAAATACGACATTAACTTCGAAGTTATCGGAACAAACGAAGATGTAACCATTGCCCCACTCCTCTTCATCGACTTCACAGAAAACGCCTTCAAACACGGCATCGACAAACGATTCAGCGATGGATTTGTCCACGTAAAATTTGAAATACATCAAGACCATCTTCTTTTCCTTTGCACCAACAGCATTGGCAACAACGAACAAGCCGGCATCCGACAACAAGATGCCGGCATCGGACTCAGCAACGTGCGAAAACGATTATCCATTTTATATCCCCAACAACATCAGTTAACCATCAGTGAAGACGGAGAAATATTTTCTGTCCGCTTAGAGATACAACACCATGAACAGGCTTAAATGCATCATCGTTGACGATGAACCCCTCGCACAGGAAGTACTCGAACGCTACCTGGAAAACATCCGCGAACTCGAGTTAGTCACCAAATGCAGCAATGCACTCGAAGCTTTCGAAGTACTCAACAACGAGAACATCGACCTCATGTTTCTGGACATTTCTATGCCCGTCATCTCCGGCATCGACTTTCTTCGCTCACTTCGGAAAGCCCCGGCCGTTATCATCACCACCGCCCATCCGGATTTTGCCTTGCAAGGATATGAGCTCGATGTAGTCGATTATCTCGTCAAGCCTGTTTCACTCGAACGATTCATCAAAGGAGTCAACAAAGCCATCGACCGCGTACGACAACATGCTCCGGCAGAACGAAGCATTAAGCCGGACTATATGTTCGTGAAAAGTGACCAGAAACTCATCCGCATTAACTTCAGCGATATCGACTACATTGAAGGGATGAAGGACTACGTAAAAATCTTCACCCGTGAAAAGATGATCGTCACCTTGCATACGATGAAGTATTTTGAATCCAGTCTACCCGCAGAACAATTCATCCGCATCCATAAAAGCTACATTGTCAACGCATCGTCCATCAAATCCATAGCCGGCAACGAACTCGAACTCCGCCAGACCAGGCTACCCATTGGCAGCAGTTACAAGGACCAGCTCATGAAATTCATCCATTCCACCTGATTTCGACCCGTTGGAGTTACACTTCATGAATGAGGGCTTGTACTATTTTAAGAACCTTCGTTTTTCTCCCTTGAATGGTGTATTTTTGATGTACCCTAAGTTCCCCAAAACAAACCATGAAAAAATTATTAGCTGTTATCAGCGTATTGCTGGTGACCCTCAGCGTACAGGCGCAACTCAACGTTACCTTTCGCTCCAATCTCCCTTACCCGAATGATGCATTATCCAATATTGGCGGATATGTAGATTCCCTCGGAAACGAGTATGCCCTTGTAGGGTATGAATCAGGCCTTTCCATCGTGAATGTTACCGATCCTGCCAATCCAACCATTGCCTTCAACGTACCCGGCACCACCTCCATCTGGCGCGAAGTAAAGACCTGGCAGAACTATGCCTATGTCACCACCGAAGGCTGCTGCAATGGATTACAGATCATCAACCTCGGATATTTGCCGGATTCTGTTCAGGTAAAATACTGGACCGGAGACAACGACATTGCCGGACAGCTCGAAACGATTCACGCATTACATGTTGATGAAGGTTATGTTTACCTCTTCGGCAGCAACCAATACAATGGATCTGCCCTGGTAGTAGACCTTGCTGACCCCTGGAATCCGACTTACAAAGGACATACACCCGGAACCTATGTACATGATGGATATGTGCGCAATGATACCTTGTGGGCAGGACACATCTATGACGGTTACTTTGCTGTTTATGATGTCACCAACAAAACCAATCCGGTTGTATTGGCATCACAGATCACGCCTACACAATTCACCCACAATACCTGGCTCAACGATGCCGGCACTGTACTCTTCACCACTGATGAAAACAGCGGCTCTTATTTAGGAGCATACGACATCACTGACCTTGGCAACATCCGCGAACTGGATCGCTTACAACTCACTCCCGGATCAGGATCTGTCATTCACAATACACATACACTGAATGATTACGAAGTAATTTCCTGGTACAAAGATGGCATTGCGATTGTGGATGTAAGTCGCCCTGACAACATGATTGCAACCGGATTCTACGACACCTATACACAGGGAAGCGGCAATGGATTTAACGGAGCATGGGGTGTATATCCATTCCTTCCTTCAGGCAACCTTGTTGTTTCCGACATCGACAATGGATTATATGTACTAACGCCGACGTATATCCGAGGATGTTATCTCGAAGGAAATGTAACTGACAGTGTAACCGGATTGCCATTGAACAACGTTGTAGTAACGATCATCAGCACCAGCGCTTCTAAAAACACGAATATCCTTGGTGAATATAAAACAGGTCTTGCTGCTGCAGGAACATACGACGTGTCATTTTCTAAAGCGGGTTATATTACCAAAACAATCACAGGTGTACAATTACAAAATGGAATTGTCACCAACCTGAATGTCCAGTTATCAACTACTCAGCCGCTCATCACAGTCAGCGGAACTGTTACTGACGCCAACACAGGAGCACCGATTGCCAATGCCACTGTCTTTTACGGAAACGGCATCAATGACAATACGGTTCAAACGAATTTATCCGGACAGTTCACTATTCCGGGATTCTTCCCAGGTACTTATGATATCACCGTAGGAATTTGGGGATACAATACCTATTGCAGTAGCAACCAGAACATCACCGGTAGCAGCGGACCACTCAACATTTCGTTGATACCAGGTTATTACGATGATTTC
>JBIIRF010000261.1:0-4100 GCA_044341715.1 Bacteroidia bacterium
AAAAAATGAAGCAAATCGCAATACCTGGAAGACCTGTAGTCCTCTGATTGTTCCGATTCGTTCAATAAATTCATTTACGTTTCTCACTTCAATCCGGGTAGCTTTTTAACATGTAAGCGTAAGGAATTTCCAATGACTACAACATCGGAGAACGCCATTGATAAGGATGCAATCATCGGACTTAAAAATCCGGTGGCCGCCAATGGTATGGCAATTACGTTGTAGATCAAGGCCCAGAATAAATTTTGTTTGATGGTGCGAAGGGTTTCAACGGCCAGTTGATGTGCTCCGATAAGTGAGATGAGATCTTTTTTACCTACGAGTACTATTTCTGCCGTCTGCATGGTGATTTGTGTGCCATTACTTACCGCAATCCCAACATCAGCAATTGCAAGTGCTGCTGCATCATTTACTCCGTCGCCGGTCATGGCTACTTTTCCGGATAGCTGAAGTTGATGAATTACTTCTGCTTTTTGATCGGGAAGTTGCTCTCCAATTACCTGATCTATTTCTAGTTCTTTACCTGCCGTTTCGCAAGCTGACTTCCTGTCGCCACTCAGAAGAACAGTTTTTATTCCCGATTGTTTAAAATACTGTACAGTTTCTTTGGCTTCTGCACGTAGTTGGTCTTCGAATCCGAAGGTGGCTAATAGTTCTTCGTTTTTAGTTAAGAAAACCTGATAGTTATTTTCAGGATCGTTTATCCCTGTGAAGGCAGAAGATCCGATTTTGTATCGGTTTCCTTCTTTGTCATTGGCCATGACTCCTCCTCCCTGAATTTCCTTGATCTCTTTAAAGGAGATTGCTAATGGTGCTTTGATGTGTTGATATGCATTTGCCAATACTGCAGCATAAGGATGTGTGGAGTATTGTTCAAGGGTGCAGGTGAGATATTGGGCGAGTACTTCGTCTTGTTGAAATTGCCATTTTGTGAGGGTGATCTTCCCTTGACTTAAGGTTCCTGTTTTGTCAAATACAATCGTGTTGATCTGGCTAAATCGTTCAAGTGTATCTCCGCCTTTGATCAATATTCCATTTCTAGCTGAGCGGCCAATTCCGACTGCGACTGCTGTTGGTGTTGCTAAGCCCATTGCGCATGGACAGGAAATGACCAATACAGCTATTGAGCGTAACATGGCATCACGCATAGGCAGGTCGATGATAAACATGGAGTAACAAAAGGTGATTATGGCGAATACAATAACAACAGGTACAAACCAGGAACTTACTTTATCACCGATTCGCTGTATCTCCGGTTTCACCAATGCTGATTTTCGAACCGTGTCGATCATTTTTCCTAACACGGTGTTCCCCGAAGTTTGCTGCACGATCATTTTCAGATGACCACTTTTAATGATTGTGCCACTTAAAACCTGGTCGTCAACTTTCTTCTCTGCCGGTAAACTTTCGCCGGTCATCATAGATTCGTCGATGGTGGCTTGCCCTTCGTAGATGAGTCCGTCTGCCGGAATCTTCTCTCCTGAATTTACCAATACAAAATCATGGACATGTAAATGCTCTGCAGGTATTTCCCTGGTAGTTTCTTCCGGGGTCATGGCCTGATCAATTTTTCTTGCTGTCTGTGGCTGTATTCTTGTAAGAAACTCGAGTGAAGACTGAGTCCGTTTCAGTGTACTCCTTTCTATCAGGTTGCCCAGTAATAATAAGGTGATGATGGTAGCTGTCGTCTCGAAGAACATATACTGCATCACATTTTCACTTCTACCGTAAATGATCCAGCCGGCTATGGAGTACAAATATGCTGAACCGGATCCCATGGTGATTAGTACATCCATGTTGGGACTGCCGGATTTTACAGAACCCCATGCACTTTTTCCAAAGTGGAACACCCCAATGAGAAATACCGGTGTGGAGAGAAGAAATTGAAAAGATGGTTGATGGAGTAGAGGGTAGTCTACAAACATATGTGCCAACAGCGGTACCGTGAAGAGGCAACAAATCAGAAAACGAAGGGTCGGATTTTGCAACACTTGCTGCAATTTGCTCGATTTTACAACATCTCCTTTATTAGAGGCAGAATAACCCAGACTGTTTATTTCGCGAATGGCTTTTTCTGTAGATGAGTTTTCGGGTACAACAAATTCAACTTCGCCACCTTCAAAATTCACCTGAATTTCTTCAAAGCCCTTTTTGGCCAGGTGCTTATGAATTCCTTGTGCACAACTGGAGCAGGTCATTCCACTAACATTTAAAACTATTTTCTCCTGCATCCTGCAAATTTATGTTTCTCTGTTTAATCCGGTTGATGATAACGTTGTGTAGATAATTTTAGTTTTCATTTTGGGATCAATTCAGGATGTATTAAATTTGCAGTCCCAAAATGGTGGATGTAGCTCAGTTGGTTAGAGCGCTAGTTTGTGGCACTGGAGGTCGGGGGTTCGAGACCCCTCATTCACCCGAGGCGGATTCAGCAATGAGTCCGCCTTTTTTATTTGTATTAAGTGACTGATAAACAGCCTGTTTTAAATTCACATGATCGAATTGAGGTTGGTTTTAGCAATAAGTGGTGTTGTTAATCAATAAAGGGCATTCGTTCGGATAGATGCTGGTTTAAGAAGGAAGAAATTCCCGTTCCTCTACTTATTAACATTTTTGACCCTATTGTTGGTGGCTTTTACTATAAAATTCCTTTCTTTAACTCCGGCATGAAAGTATCTTTGCGCCTTCTAAACAGATTATCACTATGTCTACAGCAACTCAAAATCCGGCCGGGCAGCACACGTATGAGCGTCAGCTTGGCGACTGGATTGAACTCGAAAAAGCAGCCATTGAGCTGATCCACATTACAGGTGGTTTATGGTTTAACCGTTCAGTGGAACTTATTATTTTCCGTAATCAGTTGGTTGATCGCAGTGCGAGTCAGATTCTGAATCTGCACCAATATGCGAACGACATTGTGAAGAAGCCGATTACCGTGATGGATACGCTTGAAATTGCTCGTACCCTGAACGATCTTGATCTGGCGCCTTCTCGTCTGGATATCGGAAAGTTAACTGCTGAGTGGTTGGGTGAGAAGAGTAACTTCGGAAATGACCCAAAGAAATTCCTCGAAAGTAAAATCGGTACATTCATCGGTGCCGACCGTCGTAAGATGGTTCCACGCGATGTGATTCTGTACGGTTTCGGTCGTATCGGTCGTATTCTTGCTCGTGAGTTAGTTGGACAGGCAGGTAAAGGTGAGCAATTGCGCCTTCGTGCTATCGTAGTTCGGAAACGTTCTGATGACGATTTGAGTAAGCGTGCCGAACTATTGAGAAATGATTCTGTGCACGGTCCTTTCCCGGGAACGGTGATTGAAGATAATGAGAAGAGTGCTTTGATCGTAAACGGTCATACTATCTATGTGATCGATGCAAAAAATCCGGAAGATGTTGATTATTCTTCTTTCGGTATTTCTAATGCTTTGTTGATCGACAATACAGGTGTTTCCCGCGATCGTGATGGTTTAAGTCGTCACCTTAAGGCGAAAGGAGTGGATAAAGTATTGTTGACTGCTCCCGGTAAAGGTGATATTCCAAACGTAGTATATGGTGTAAACGAAAAGAATCATCTCGAGAACGAAAAGATTTTTTCTGCAGCCTCTTGTACTACCAATGCGATTGTTCCGGTTTTGGCTGTGATGGAAAAAGCAATTGGTATTGATCGTGGTCATATCGAAACTATCCACTCTTATACAAATGACCAGAACCTGCTCGATAACTATCATAGCAAATATCGCCGTGGTCGTTCTGCTGCGATGAATATGGTAATTACGGAGACCGGTGCAGATAAAGCGGTTGCTAAAGTACTGCCTGTACTGGAAGGTAAGTTGACCGGTAATGCTGTTCGTGTCCCAACTCCGGATGTTTCCCTGGCAATCCTGAATCTTACTCTTAAGAAAGATATGACTAAGGATGAGGTGAACGAGATTCTGAAAGATGGAGCTTTACGTGGCGACCTGGTGGAACAGATTCAGTATTCAAGTTCGAATGAATTGGTGTCTTCTGATTTGATCGGAAATCCATGTGCATCTATCGTTGATTCTCCTGCTACAATTGTTTCTAAAGATAAGCGTAGTGTCGTATTGTATGTTTGGTACG
>JBIIRF010000262.1:0-4094 GCA_044341715.1 Bacteroidia bacterium
CAGCGGGCACTGCCCGCTGGCGCTTTACTGATAAGGGCATAAAACTTGAACGTTTTGCGGTTTTGCCTGAATTCAGGAACAGAGGTGGTGGTGCTGCATTGGTGAAGGCAGTTTTGAATGATGTCCAGCCTTTTGATCGTAAAATCTATCTGCATGCTCAGGTAAAAGCCATGCCGGTTTATCAGCGTGAAGGATTTGTTGCAGAAGGTGACTTGTTCTATGAGGCAAATATCCCTCATTATAAAATGGTTTTTGCTGGTTAAGACAATTCTCTTTTCTTCTCTGTTTATTCGATCGAATTGCTGACTTTTGCACTTCCGTATGAAAGTTAGTATCAGCTATTCCGAAATCTGGCGTATTTCCTGGCCCATTATGCTCAGCAGCATGGCCAATACTGTGATCAATTTTACGGATGTAGCATTTGTTTCCCGCATCGGTGAAAAGGAGCTGGCAGCATCTGCATTGGGTGGAATATTTTACTTTTTACTTGTGATGATCTCCGTGGCCATTGGTATTGGTACACAGATTCTGATTGCCAGAAGAGCGGGAGAAGATCGTCATGCGGAGATAGGGACCGTGTTTGATAATGGTTTTTTGATGCTGATGGCATTTGCAGTGATGATGTCTGGGCTTTTGTATCTGTTTGTTCCCGGACTTATCCCTTTGATTGTAGATGATCCGGAGGTCGCAGTTGCGGTGGTCGATTATCTCTACGCCAGAGGTTGGGGACTTATCTTTATGACTGGTTTGGTTGCCCTTCGATCTTTATACACCGGAATTACCATGACGCGCATAATTACCTATACAACGGTGGTTATGATGGTTTTGAATGTGATTCTTAATTATGCATTCGTAATTGGAGGAATGGGTGTGGAGCCCATGGGTATTTTTGGTTCCGGACTGGCTTCTGCTATTTCCGAAACTGTGGCAGCTTTATATGCTGTGATTTATACACTTTCCAGATCAATACTGAAAGAGTTTCAACTGTTTAAATTCCGTACGATAAGTCGTAAAGAAATGGCGCAGATTTTTTCGCTTTCTGCACCGATCGTATTGCAGCATGTTTTATCAATGGGATCATGGTTTTTATTTTTTGTATTCATTGAGAAACTTGGCTCACGTGACCTTGCAGTTTCCAATGTTGTGCGAAGTATTTATATGGTTTTAATGACACCAATTTGGGGATTTGCTCAAACAAGTAATTCTATGGTTTCGAATATTATTGGACAAGATAAAATGCAGGAAGTTTTGGCCTTGGTGAAAAAAATTACAATTATGAGTCTGGCAATTGGTTTAATCGGAATTATTGCGGGTATTGCCGGTAGAGAATTGTTGTTTTCTTTGTCTAGTGCTGATGCGCAGTTAATGGAGGAGGCGGTGAGCAGCTTTTATATGGTTTGCCTTGCTACTTTTTTCTTTAGTGTGAGTATGGTTTTTCTTTCCGCAGTTTCCGGAACTGGAAGTACTACTGCGGCCATGTTGATAGAAGTGGTTTGTCTGGTTGTTTATGTTCTTTATGCATATATCTTTACACTAGTATGGCAGCAACCATTGGAAATCGTTTGGATCGCCGAAGTGATTTATTGGGTGATGATGGGCGTTATTTCTTATGCTTATCTTAAATCTGGAAAGTGGAAGGCTAATGCTGTGAGATATAACTAATGATGAAAATGAAAGTTATTACTAGTTTGCTGATTTTATTCGTTATGTCATGTAGTCCCTCTGAAAATCCACCGGTTTCAATGGAAAACAAGGGCGACATTACTGAACGTTTGAGGGTAGTGAATAAAACAGGTTTGGATGGGTGTGGTTTTCTGTTGCAAAAGGCAGATAGTACATTGCTTGAGCCGGTCAATCTTCCATCTGATTTTTCAGTGGATCAAATTCAAGTAATAGTAAGCTACCGTGAGCTATCGGATAGGATGAGTGTTTGTATGGCTGGAAAAATTATTCAAATTACTGAGATAAAATTAGTGAAACCATGAAAATTATCTTTCTAGGTACACCGGGGTTTGCAGTTCCTTCGTTGGATATTCTTGTCCAAAATGGTTATGAGATACCTGCTGTTATCACTGCTCCGGATAAGCCTGCCGGACGAGGTCAGAAGCTTGCTGAATCTGATGTGAAAAAATACGCGGTTTCAAAAGGTTTAAATGTTTTGCAACCGGTTAAGTTAGGTGATCCCGATTTCTTGGAGACAGTGAAGTCGTTAAAGGCTGATTTGCAAATTGTAGTTGCATTCAGAATGATGCCGGAGAAATTATGGGCGATGCCTCCATTGGGTACTTTTAACTTACACGGTTCTTTACTGCCGCAGTATAGGGGTGCTGCTCCCATAAACAGAGCAGTTATGAATGGCGAGTTGTTTACAGGTGTCACTACTTTTTTCTTAAAACAGGAAATAGATACAGGAAATATTGTTTTTCGTGAGCGCATTGATATTGGTCCTGATGAATCATCCGGTGAACTCCATGATCGGATGATGATGGTTGGCGCTGAATTGGTGCTGAAAACAGTGAAAGCAATAGAAGCCGGCACAGCTCCTATGCACTCTCAGGATGAGTTTGTGAAAGAAGGGGAAATCCTGCTTCCCGCTCCTAAAATCTTTAAACAGGATGCACTGCTTGACTTTACATGGGATATTCGGAAGCTTCACAATCATGTGAGGGGATTGAGTCCATTCCCGGGAGCATATTTCAACTTGCAGTTGCCATCAGGGGAAATTATTCAGGTAAAAGTCTTAAGATCCTCTTTCGAGGAAGCCGGGGTTGTGTTGACTCATGAATTACTGACGGATCACAAAACGTTCATTAAGGTGAGTGGAAAAGATGGCTTTTTACATATTCATGAACTTCAGATCCCGGGTAAAAAGAGGATGAAAGTTGACGAGTTGCTTCGTGGATTTCGTTTTCCGGATGATGCAGTAATTTGTTGAGATAGAGTAGCGGAGTAGTCGATTTTATTCTCCACCATTTTATTGAGATGTTTTAGAGTCAGAATTTTTCCGGGAATGAGTAAAGTTTTGGTCATTAATTGCCTGTTGTTCGTTTGAATTCCCGGATCTTTTTAACCGGAGATGGTTAAAATATTCATTTTATTTCATTGAATTGTATCTGAGAAATGTGGAATTTTGTTGGTTCTAAAGGAATCATGAAAAAAAGAGTCGTTGTATTAACCGGTGCTGGAGTAAGTGCAGAAAGCGGAATTCGTACGTTCAGGGATTCAGGTGGTCTTTGGGAAGAGTTTCGTATTGAAGAAGTGGCCACTCCTCAGGCATGGGCAGCGAATCAGGAACTTGTTTTGAAATTTTATAACCAACGGCGTAAACAAGTACTGGAAGCTCTCCCAAATGCAGCGCACCTGGCCTTGGTTGAATTAGAAAAATATTTTGATGTTCAGATTATCACTCAGAATATTGATGATTTGCACGAACGTGCAGGCTCTGGCAAGGTGCTTCATTTACATGGTGAAATCAGAAAGTCGAGAAGTACTTTTGATCCTCGATTAATCTATACGATTGAAGGAAGTGAATTAAATCCTGGTGACCGGTGTGAAAAGGGAAGTCAGTTGCGTCCGCATATCGTTTGGTTTGGTGAAAGTGTTCCGGCAATGGATATGGCCATTTCAATGACACAATCAGCAGATATTTTTATTGTCATTGGAACATCTCTTGAAGTTTATCCTGCGGCAAGTCTTGTTGTATATGCTCCTGATCATGCTATGAAAATTTTAATTGATCCTTCTGCCGAACTTCCGCCCGGAGCGCATGACTTTACGTTGGTTCGGAATAAAGCAGGTGAAGGTGTTCCTGATGTCGTTAATAAGTTAATTAAATCACATGTTTGATTCAGCGTTTGTAAATTCAGAATTATTTCAGTGGGTGATTCTTCCCTTCCTGATTTTTCTGGCAAGGATGAGCGATGTTACGCTGGCTACATTGCGGAATATTTTTTTGAGTAAATCTGTGAAGTATATCGTGCCTTTTTTAGGGTTTATAGAAGTGCTTATCTGGTTGTTGGCTATTAGTCAGATCATGAAGAATCTGCATAATCCCGTTTGTTTTTTTGCGTATGCGCTGGGTTATTCTATGGGAA
>JBIIRF010000264.1:0-4091 GCA_044341715.1 Bacteroidia bacterium
GACCCCCTATTTTTTAGGGGGGGGTACTTCAAAAAAAACCACTTTTTCAGCCATTCATACGTGAAAAATGGGGGTTAGTTTCAAAAAAAATGGAATTTAACCAATATCACACCTGATTTCTGCCCCAAAAAACGTCAATAACCCTATCCCCGATGAAAAATCGCATCGGACAAGGACTTCAACCACCAAAATCTGACTAGTTAATCCGCTTCAATTTAAGCCCTGAAATAGGCTTCACAATAAGTGGCACCTTCTCTACAGCAACGGTAGAGGTATCCAGACCAAAAGCCTTTTCATCAGAGAGAGAAAACTTCTTAATAAAGAAATACAGATCCATAATGATCTTCTGAATCCACGGCAATTCATTATCCAGGCTCAGGAATTTCTCCATCACCACAAAGCGGAAATCACCCACCATATGACGTTTTCCCAATGAAGGATAACGACTCACGATATCAACCTCCTTGTTACGCACCAGATCTTCCACCACCTGACGGAACATCAGATTAATTCTTGGATCTACACGGAAACCGATTTTGAAGTCTACGCGAATCAGACGGTCTTTCATAATTTCCGTCACTTTGTACTCCAGAGTATATGGCTCATCCAACACATCAACGTGAACAAACCAATAAATATCTGCGCGTTTAGGTTGCTTATAGAGTATAGAATATAAAACCTTCTCCTCTATCTCTGTAGTATAATTTGCGCTAGTCAGATACACCAAATGTGTAGAATATTTTGGAATAGATGTATCCTGACTTAAAGTATCGAGCAATGGCAAATACTCCTTTAAATCGACAAACTCAACCAAACGATTCCTGATTTTACGTGAGTAGTACAATACAATCATCAGCAAAATCAAAACACTTGCGATCATAAAAGTAACCCAACCACCATGGCTGAACTTCGCAAGATTAGCTGCCATAAAACAGGACTCGATCGTCAGGTAAAGTGGTAAAAGAATTATAGCGATAATCTTCGGATACTTATAGAGCAACAGATAATTCGTCAGAAGAATAGTGGTCATCAGAAAGGTGGTCACGATAGCAAGACCATAAGCTGCTTCCATTCTCGACGACTCCTCGAAGTAAAGAACCACGGCGACACATCCTGCATACAATAACCAGTTAATTGAAGGAATATACAATTGTCCACGCAGATCAGACGGATAAACCACTTTCACTTTCGGCCAGAAATTCAAACGGATGGCCTCATTTATCAAGGTAAATGAACCACTGATCATCGCCTGAGATGCAATGATTGCTGCTGCTGTAGCCACTCCGATACCGAAAGGCAGGAACCAATCCGCCATGATCAGGTAAAACGGGTTTCCACCATTTAAAGTCTGGCCATGATGCTCCATCAGAAACACTCCTTGTCCGAAATAATTGAGCAACAACATTCCCTTCACGAAACCCCACGTTGCGCGCACGTTTTTCTTTCCACAATGACCGAGATCGCTATACAAAGCCTCAGCTCCTGTAGTACAAAGGAACACTGCACCAAGCAACCAGAATCCACCTGGATGATTTATGAGCAAGTCGGCACCATACATAGGATTGAGGGCTTTAAACACCTCGAAATGGGTACCAATACTCATAATACCCAATATACCCAGCATAGAAAACCAAACGAGCATCACAGGGCCAAAGAACTTCCCGATAAAATTAGTACCGAAACGCTGAATCACGAACAATGCTGTAATAATACCCAGTACGATAGGAATCGTCACTATATCCGGATTGATCACTTTTAGTCCTTCAATAGCAGAAGCCACAGAAATCGGCGGAGTAATAATTCCATCTGCCAGCAACGTACTTCCGCCAATCAGAGCCGGGAATACAAGCCAGGGAGTTTTCCTGCGCCGAACTAAAGCATAGAGTGAAAAAATCCCCCCTTCACCCTTGTTATCTGCGCGAAGAGTAATGATTACATATTTGATGGTTGTCTGAAGGGTGATGGTCCAGAAAATACAGGAAAGGGCCCCCAGGATAACTGCATTATCAATCGGTTTATTCCCCACAATCGCCTTCATCACATAAAGCGGTGAGGTGCCGATATCACCATAGATAATCCCCAGGGTGATCAGTAAACCGGCGGCGGTAATTTTTTGATGAGAGGAGTGTGAACTCACGGATAGTAAACCGAGCGGCAAAGGTAGGGGTTATTTGAGATTCCAATCAATTTCTCTGTGAAATAATTTTACAACACCGCCTCCCCCCTATTCTTAGGCAGATCCGACCAACGACAAAACCAATCGGATATATTTGTAAACATCAACCTACCTCCTATGAACAACCGTTACGCTACATTACTACTCCTACTCTTCGTTACATTCAGTGCTAAGGCCCAATGGTCGACCAGCAATTTACCCTCCGGCGGACGCAGTTTTCTCGCTGCAGCCACCACCGGAAACTACGCATTATTCGCAGGAGGAATCGGGATGATCAGTATTCCTCCGGGAGTATCTGACAGGTTCCAACTCAGCACCAACACCTGGACCGCAGGCCCACTCAGTACAGGACGCGTAAAACTCGCAGGAGCCGGCAACGGAAAATATGCGGTATTTGGAGGAGGAGCCAACGACTGGATTTTCGCCGTGTACGACGCTGTAGACATCTACAACAGCACCACCAACACCTGGAACACCAGCCAAACCATCTCGGCAGCACGTTATAGTTTAGCAGGAGCAGCAGCAGGAAGCAAGATTTTATTGGCAGGCGGCATGGACAACAACGGCACCTACTTCACCACCGTAGATCTCTTCGACACCCTCAACGGCGCCTGGACAACTGCTGCACTTTCCACCGGAAGAGGCAATCTCGCATCCGCTTCAACAACTACACATGCATTTTTTGCCGGAGGAGAAAACGGAAGTGGCTACTCGGATGTAGTTGATATCTACGAAGCAGCCACCGGCACCTGGACCACCGCACAACTATCCATTGCCCGTGCCAATTTAGGAGGAACAGCCTGCGGAAATAAAATCTACTTCGGCGGCGGACTCACCGGAAGCACTGTCAGTAATCGTATCGATATTTACGACATCACCACCAACACCTGGAGCATCGACTCCCTCTCCATTGCGCGACAGAATGTGATGGTAGCAGCAGTTGGTAAGTATGTAATATTCGCCGGCGGTTCAGATGCACTTGGAATGACCGTATACAACAACGTTGACATCCTCGACACCCTCACCGGCACCTGGACCACCGCCACCCTCACCACAGCCCGCACATACGGAGCAGCTACTTCCATTGGCAATAAAGCCATCTTCGCCGGAGGAGCAGGCAGTAATGGATTTGCCATTGCAACAGCAGAAATTTACACCGTCACCAACACTGGCTTATTTATTCCACAAGCAGCAGAAGGGTTATTGGTGTATCCGAATCCGTCGAATGGCCAACTCAACATCAACACCAATGGACTTTCAGGTGACATTCAGATTGAAATTTACAATCTTCAGGGACAGATGGTACATCATCAGCAAGCCAGGACTGGAACCGAAAATCTAACGGTAAGCCTATCCGATGTTCAGGCCGGAACATATCTGGTTAAAGTGAGCGACAATAACAATATCAGAACGGCGGTTGTACATAAAATCTAACACCTCATTACATCTGATATTGATGCCATTTGATGGAAGTTTCTCAATTCTGACGCAGGATTCAATCTGAAAGAATTCCGCCTTGGTTCTGGTAAAACTACATCCCGACAACCAGACACCAACTACCTTTTTAAAATAGGACAAGCAGACAAAGTTCAAAACGAGACACAAGCATTTGATAATCAAACCTATGTAAAATAAATGAAAAGTGACTTGGATTATCGTTCAAATTCCGTAAATTTGCACCCCTATTAAAGAACAAGTTAAAAAACCTTAATCAAGGTTAAAGACATAGTGCGGGGTGGAGCAGAGGTAGCTCGTTGGGCTCATAACCCAAAGGTCATAGGTTCGAGTCCTATCCCCGCTACCAAAGAATCCTCGGAATTTTCCGGGGATTTTGTATTTAAAATAGATGTCAATCTTTTCTCGTATTCAAAGTATTTTAGTTCAGAAGAATTCTATTGTCTTTGTTATAATCATA
>JBIIRF010000263.1:0-4091 GCA_044341715.1 Bacteroidia bacterium
ATCGAAGTCATCTTCACGGTACCGGCAAGGATATCGTACATGTCGGGAATGATTTTGATGATCACATCTTTATCTTCCAGTTCATTGATGATACGTCCGATGAAATCATGTTCGGATGATTCTATTGCTATGATGATCTCTTCGATGCGGTGTTCGTCGATCAGTCGGGGAAGGTCTTCCAGTCCGCCGAGATGGGGGAGGAGGTTCCCGAAGTATTTTCCGTTGTTATGATCAACATGAATAAAGCCGGTGAACTTATATCCCAGACTCAAGGGTTCATTTTCATACTCGGTAAACAGGTTCACGGCACGCTGGCTGCTCCCGATTATCAAGGTAGGGAATCCGATTTTCCGGCTTTTGATCCGACGCGCAGTGTACGTCGTAATCATGAACCGGAACGTTGAGGTAATTCCAAAATGCAGCATAAAAAGTATTGAAAAAATACTGTAATAGCTTTTATAGGAAACGATCACATCATCCAGCAACAACGAAAAGAAAATAATCAGCACACCGATTAATGAGATGTACAATGTTTGACCAATCTCCCGCAATCTCGACTTCCGATAAATATCATTGTACGTTCCCGCCAATGCATACACGGCCACCCAGGCAATCGGCAATACGGTTATTCCGAGATAGAAATTTTTGTCGGGACTAAAGGGAATATTGGTACCATACAGCGCCGACTCAATTCCCATCTTCCGGTAAATATAAAACCCGGCCCAGGCGAGCATAGCCGACAAAAGGTCAGCCACCACGTACTTAATAATCTGCCGGGGTTTATTCATTAATTGGAAATCAACTTAAGATTGTCAATATAGGCCGTTCCTTCTGTTGCTCCTGCAGCCAGTTCCATTCCGAAAATCACTTTAAACTTCAAGGCACTGCCGTTCGCATTCACATAAGGTCCGAGGCGGATATAAATTTTATTCCAGTCCGTTTTCGGATTAATGGAAATCACCGGAAAGGTATATTGACCCGAAGAAGTAATCGCAATCAGTCCCATGTTAAAAGGCTGATCGCATTTATAATTCATTTCCAGGTAGCTGTTTTTACCCTTTAAGAGCGTAAATCCATCTCCCACAGAAACACATTCCAGGTAATCAGTGGTGGTGTTCACCTGCATTTTCAGCGAACGTTGTCCTTCAAAAACTTCGACTGCTTCCGTGAGAATATTTGCCTCGGAGCTGCCTGTGGTATCCAGACTGATTCCACCTCCGCTCGTATCCGATTCAAAATCTTCGTACCAGGTATAAATCAATGCCGGAAAGTAGTTCACCGTCACTGTATCCACTTTGGTGATTTGTCCGGGCACGAGGTCCAGTTCCGCATCATAAAACTTATACAAAGGATAAAACTCACTCGTAGAAGCAATACCATTCGCTTCAATTCCTGCACCGAAAGTAATCTTCCGTTTCCCTGACAACAAAATCGGAAAGCGGGCCGGTAATTCATAGGTACCGATGTATTCATTATCGGCATACACCCATACATCCGTGATCTTGGAAGAATTCGTTCCCTGCGTCACATAATTCGACGAAACATTCATGGTATTGATCTCGATATAAGCCGGAATTTCCTCCTCGGGATTAATCGCATTGCAGGCTGCAACAAACACCAGAATTACAGGCAAGAGCCGGCTTCCGAACTTTGACAATAACAGAGACATGAACGATAATTTATTGAACAATGGAAGGGAGGAGTTTAAGTTTATCGGCAATCTGATGCGCCACGTGCAGGGCTTCGAAGCCGTCTTCAATAGTCACCTGTGGTTTTTTATCTTCCAGAATCGCCTGAGCAAACGTGCGCAATTCTTCGCGGATTGCATTGCTTTCATCTACCGAAGGATTTTCAAACCAGATTTGTTTACTTGGTTTTCCTTCTCCTAAATCAAGGATAACGGCCAGAGGATCCGGCGTACCTTCAACTTCTTTCAGACGCACTACTTCCGTCGACTTCTTCAGAAAATCGACAGAGATATAGGCATCTTTCTGGAAGAAGCGACTCTTGCGCATATTCTTCAGCGAAATACGGCTGGCAGTGAGATTGGCCACACAACCATTATCAAATTCGATGCGCGCATTGGCAATATCCGGTGTATCACTCACAACGGCCACACCACTGGTGCTGATTTTCTTTACAGATGATTTCACCACGCTCAACACGATATCGATATCATGAATCATCAGATCGAGAACTACGGATACATCTGTACCGCGTGGATTGAATTGTGCCAGACGATGTGTCTCGATGAACATTGGCTGACCCAAATAAGGAAGTGCCGAAATAAACGCAGGATTAAACCGCTCTACATGTCCCACCTGCACTTTCACATCCGCCTCCTTCGCCAAACGCATCAGGTCACGCGCTTCCTGCACTGTATTGGCCAAGGGCTTTTCGATGAACACATGCTTCGACATCCGAAGGGCTTTGTTCGCACATTCGAAGTGATTGATAGTGGGCGTAACTACATCCACCACATCTACCGCAGCAATCAACTCTTCCATCGACCCAAAAGCTTTCAACCCGAACTCAGCAGCAACGGCAGCCGCGTTCGAAGCATCCGGATCAAAGAATCCTTGCAAATCATAAACAGCCGACAGCTCGCGTATTTGTCTGATATGTATTTTACCGAGATGGCCGGCACCTAACACACCGATCTTCAACATACTGGAAATTTTGTGCAAAAGTATTCGTTTTTAGCATGCTGAATGTTGAAAAACAGCAATGATTTTATTGTGTAAGGGTATAAAATCGCTCCTTAGTCCGTTATTTTTGCAGGAGATGTTACAGGACACGTTCAGACACCAGGGATTAAGGAGGCAGTTAGTACAACAGTTACGCGAAAAAGGCATTCATAATGAGGCGATACTGGAGGCGATTGGGAAGATCCCCCGACACCTTTTCATGGACAATGCATTTCTGGAGTTTGCGTATCAGGACAAAGCTTTTCCCATTGCCTGCGGACAAACCATTTCCCAGCCGTTCACGGTTGCATATCAAACGCAATTACTGGATCCTCACAAGGGAGAAAAGGTGCTGGAGATAGGGACGGGGAGTGGCTATCAATCAGCTGTGCTGGCTGAAACCGGAGCGAAAGTATTCTCCATTGAACGACATAAACCATTGCACGAAACGACCCGGAAACGTCTCGATGATTTGAAATATTTCACCGTGAAAACGTTTTACGGAGATGGATTTAAAGGTCTCCCCGCCTTTGCGCCCTTTGATAAAATTCTGGTGACCTGCGGAGCCCCTGAAATTCCACAAGCACTCATTGGACAATTAAAACCGGGAGGAATAATGGTGATTCCGGTCGGACCCCTCGAAGAACAAACCATGACCACCGTGTTGAAAAAACCCGATGGAAGCACCGAAGTCATCCCCTTCAGCAAATTCCGTTTTGTGCCCATGTTAGGTGATAAAGCCCGGTAATTCACCAACTGAATAATTGTCAGATAATCAGCTATTTAAATCTGAACATGAATATAATTTACGCCACAATGGCAGGTGTTTTCAATAATTAAAGCCATTATGGCAGGTGTTTTATAGATTTTTTTGATTGGTATAATCCTTGAAAAAGGCGAGATAAACCAATAAAAAATAAAAACTATGACACTCATCAAATGGCAAAAAGAAAGTCCGGCAAGAACCATTCTTAACTCCGTAGACTTATTCAACGAATTCTTCAATGACTTCGGCGGACCTGAGCTTCGCAAGTGGAGCAACCCGGCCGTCAACATTTCCGAAAACGACCAGGCCTACAAATTACAGTTAGCGGTCCCCGGACTCAAAAAAGAAGACTTCAAATTATCACTCGAAGAAAACACGCTGGTAGTAAGCGCCGAACAGAAACAGGAAAGCAACGAAAAAACGGAGCGATACACCCGCAAAGAATTTTCCTTCACCAGCTTCACCCGCCGCTTCAACTTACCGGAGAATGTTGAACAATCTGCTATCACTGCCAACTACGAAAACGGCATCATGGTGATCCAGCTCCCAAAAAAGGCCGATGAAAAACCAAAAACAAGGGAAATAAACATCCTCTAATAATTACGTACAATACGTAACGTAAAGAACATAACAAGCTC
>JBIIRF010000031.1:0-13039 GCA_044341715.1 Bacteroidia bacterium
ATATGGAAGATACTTCCACCGCGAAAATAAATACTACTGAAGACTACGCCGACGATCCGGGGGCGAAGGATGCAATGGGCCTTGCCATCAAGAGCCTCCGTATGCATCTTACCCAGGCGCAGAAGCGAAAGATGTATCTGATGATGATACTGATATTCACTTCTGCCATCCTCGACGTTTTCGGACTGGCCGCGATATTACCTCTCGTAAAACTCGCGACCGAACCTGCTGTTATCCATACCAATCCTTACTTACAATCTATATTCGAATTCTTCCACTTTGAACACGACAAGAGTTTTCTACTGTTCATGATTTTGAGTGTACTTGGGTTCTTCATATTGAAAAGTGTATTTGGAATATTCGTCAACTACCTCGAAACACGATTCAGCGCGAATATTGCTTACACCATCACCCGTAAGCAATTCAACAAATACTTCAACATGGACTTTCACCGGTTCAGCATGTTAAAGAGCAGTGTGATGGTGCATCATATTCTCAACAATCCATTGAGTTATGTTACATGGGTTATTATGCCCTTTATCATGTTGATTTCAGAGATATTTATAGTACTCTTAATTGTTGGAGGGATTGCATGGTATGATATCAAATTATTTTGTTTCATCGCTGTAATTATAGGACCGGCTACATGGTTAATATATGGATTATTAAGAAACCATATTACCAATATTGGCGAAGAAATGAATAAGTTGCAGCCGCAATCGCTCGGCTCACTTTCTCAAACGATTGGAGGTTATATCGACATCAAACTCGCCAATAAAGAGACACATTACAGAGATGTATTTTTGAAGATTCAGCGACGTTACCATGATCTGAACATGGCGTCACACTTGCCTAATCTCATTCCACTCAGAGCAAATGAATTGGTAGCATTATTAGGCGTAGTCACCATTTTCATCTATGCCATATTTCTCACTGAAAACAGCAAGGAAGCCATCATGATGGTGAGTTTATTTGCTGCAGCAGCTTATCGATTAATGCCTTCACTGAACAGGATTATCAGTTCCATGATGTACATTAGAAAAAACCTGACAGCTTTGCAGAACCTTATGGTATTTCCAGAATTGGCACATGAAATCAAAGACAGTGAAAATGTTACAAAGATTGATTTCCATGATAGCATAGAATTAAAAAATTTATCCTTTCATTTCCCGGGCGCTGAAGAGTACATGCTCAAAGGCCTTGACATGAAAGTAAAGAAAGGTGAGAAAATCGGAATAGTGGGTGCATCAGGATCGGGCAAAACAACATTAATGAATGTATTGCTTCGCTTTTACGAAGAACAGGAAGGAGAGATTACAGTAGATGGAGTACCGATAACTGCAGAGAACACCAGAAGCTGGAGGAATATGATGGGATATGTAAAACAAGACATTTTCCTCATTGACGGCACCATTCGGGATAACATCACTTTCGGCGACGAGAATAAAGACGATGCACGATTAATGCAAGCTATCCGTTTAGCGTCATTAGACACTTTAATTAAATCATTACCACAAGGAGTAGAAACAATGATAGGCGAACGAGGATCCCGATTATCCGGAGGACAACGTCAGCGTATAAGCATTGCCCGATCATTATACAGAAATGCAGAGATATTAATCTTCGACGAAGCTACTTCAGCGCTTGATAATCAGACGGAGCAGGAAGTAAGTGAATCTATCGACTCTTTATCGGATGCAGACAAAACCATCTTCATTATTGCACATCGTATCACAACATTAAAAAATTGTGATCGCATCTACGAATTAACCAACGGTCGCATCTCAGGAGTATACCAATACCAGGAATTACTCGAAAAAGTAATTTAACAGGAACAATTGCATTGAAATTCACCATCAATGTTTCTTCATATGATGCAAACAATTGGTGAAAGCACTACGTAGTACACCCGAATCTGTAAAACTATGCTGTTTAACTCCTTCGAGTTTCTTTTATTCTTTCCGATTGTAACGATACTGTTTTTCGTATTGCCTCATCGTTTCCGATGGTTTCATTTATTGATTTCCAGTTGCATCTTTTACATGTACTTTATTCCTGTTTATATTCTTATTTTATTCGGTACAATTGTCATTGATTATTTTGCTGGAATATATCTGGAAGATACCATTGACCCGCAAAAGAAGAGGTTTTATCTGTTATGGAGTTTAGTTGCCAACATCGGAGTCTTAGCGGTATTTAAATACTACAACTTCTTTCTAGATAACATTAATATTGCGGCCATTGCAGCATTTGACCAACCTACTGCATTGCGATTTTTGGGAATTGCATTACCCATAGGGCTTTCATTTCACACTTTCCAGGCCATGAGTTATACTTTTGAAGTATACTACGGTCGACAAAAAGCAGAACGACACTTTGGAATTTATGCCTTGTATGTCATGTTTTATCCACAACTGGTTGCGGGACCTATTGAACGTCCACAAAACATACTGCATCAGTTTCATGAAAAGAAATACTTCGACTACCAACGATTCGCCAGTGGAATGGGACTCATGGTATGGGGGCTCTTTAAAAAAGTAGTAATTGCAGACAATGTTGCAGGTCTGGTAAATCTCGCTTATGGAGATCCGGAAAACAAATCAGGCTTAACCTTGCTGCTGGCCTCTTATTTGTTTGCAGTACAGATTTACTGCGATTTCTCCGGTTACTCAGACATGGCTATTGGTGCTGCAAGAGTAATGGGATATGATCTCATGGAAAACTTCAGAACTCCCTACATAGCAAAAAGCATCAAAGAATTCTGGAGCAGATGGCATATCAGTTTAAGCACCTGGTTCCGCGATTATCTCTACATACCATTAGGAGGAAACAGAGTATCCAAAAGCAGATGGATGTTTAATCTGTTTTTTGTGTTCCTGGTCAGTGGAATCTGGCATGGAGCAAACTGGACATATATTATCTGGGGTGCATTACATGGATTATTCCTGGTGCTCGCAATTTTAAAGGATGAATACATTGAAAAAAACAATATAACATCTTTAAGTGGAAACAAGCTCTGGTTAAACATCCTCAATGTCTTTATCACTTTTCATCTCGCGACCTTTGCATGGATCTTCTTCAGAGCAGAAACTGTAACTGATGCTTTTGTAATTATTCAACGAATATCAGATCTACAAATAAACCCAACAGCATTTAGAGCGGCCATTAATTTCTTTGCCGTTGACCCGAAAAACTTCGGAAGAATCATTTATTTATTCGCATTACTATCGGCCTTCCTGTACATTGATCCCAAGATGGATCAAATCGTAAAAGGGCGAATCACCATTGCACGACCAGCAATGAGATATGCACTATACGCCACCATAGCCGCCTGCATTTTACTGCTTGGTTTCTTTGGTGAAGTCTCCTTCATCTACTTCCAATTCTAATATGAAACAATTAATCAAAAGCAGTTTAATTTTCATCGCTACTTTCATTGTAGCGTATCTGCTGCTGTTTGCTATTTTGTTCTATGTACAGCCCAGTGGAATCCCATTCGTATACCGGGCAACTTATGGCAATTTATCAGAAGGAGGCGGCACCTGGTTGAAACTAAAGAACTTCGATAAAAACAAAAGATGGGATGTGGTGGTAATGGGTTCATCTCATGCATATCGAGGATATGATCCGGTGATATTTGAAAAGCATGGATACACGATGTACAATCTGGGAACCAGTAACCAGCACATGCTTTGTACTTACAATATAGCGAAGTATAGTCTTACAAAAGAAAATACCGGCTTAGTAATTCTCGACATCTACGACCGGGTATTCTCCAACGAGATGATTGAGTCGATGTCGGATATTATTCAAAACACACCGGACGACCGTGTTGCATTAAATATCGCTCTACACACAGAAGATATACGTGCCATCAACATGATCACTTTGCGTTACTTCAACAAGACTATACATCCCTTAAACAAAGATACTGCAGGTTACTACAACGGATATCAGGTTGCAAGAAAATTCATCAATCCGGCCAAAAACGACAGCCTGAAGATGAAATTCGTCTATAAAACCAATAAAAAGCAGTTAAAATATCTCGACAAACTACTTTCATACTTCAATGAACAAGGTATAAAAGTAGTATTGGCAGAACACCCATTACCATCGGTATACACGGTGAAAGAACATGATAAATTTCTGGCCGATATCAATCCGATCCTCAAAAAGCATAACATTGTAATGTTCGACTTCACTTTCGACTCCGATTTCGACCGTTTCAGTCTATTTTCCGATCCCACGCATTTGAATCATATAGGAGTACCAAAATATAACGAACGTTTAATAGATTCTCTCGTACAAAAGGGAATACTGGTGGAAAAAGCCGGTAGCAAATAAAATCTGAAAAAAAGAAGCAATGAATAATCGTATCCTGATCGTAGTTGGAACCCGTCCTAATTTTATAAAGATTACCCGTTTCAAACAAGTAAACGAAGCAATGGGTCATCCGTTTGATATTCGTATTGTCCATACCGGGCAACATTACGATGAAAAAATGGCAGATGTATTCTTCCAGCAATTCGAACTCGAACCAGACTTCTATCTCAATATTCCGGCTGCTTCAGCAAATACTCAGATGGCTGAAATTATGATAAGGCTTGAAAAAGTAATTCACGATTTTAAACCGGCTATGGTGATGGCTGTAGGAGATGTAAACTCCACCTTTGCTGCAGCCTTCACTGCACATAAATCAGGATGTAAAGTAGCACACATTGAAAGTGGATTACGCAGTTTTGACAGAGGAATGCCGGAAGAAATCAACCGACTGCTGACTGATGAAATCACGGATTATTTCTTTGTAACAGAACAAAGCGGGTTAGACAATCTTGCCAAAGAAGGAAAAAACAAAGACCAGATTTTCTTTGTTGGAAACACGATGATTGACACGCTGGTAGCTTTTGAACACAAGATCAGAGAATGTAAAGTATTGGAAGATTACAAACTGAAATCACAAGGATATGTATTGATGACCATGCATCGTCCTGCCACAGTAGATAATCAGGAAGGTCTTGTAAAGCTTATTGAAATCATTGAATACATCACCAGAAACTTTGAATTAGTATTTCCAATACACCCACGTACATTAGGACGCATCGAGCATTTCGGATTAATGGACAGAGTTCGCTCCAACAAGCGACTCATCCTGACGGAGCCTCTCGATTATTTTGCATTTCAAAGACTCACCGCTGACTGCAAATTTGTCATCACAGACAGTGGTGGAATACAAGAGGAAACCACATTCCGACAAGTACCATGCCTCACGCTTCGACCAAACACTGAACGACCTTCAACTGTGTGGATCGGCACCAATGAGCTTGTACCCTTTGATATAGAAACCGTACAGGGCAAAATCAACGAAATCATCACCGGTAATTATAAAAAAGGAGCAATTCCACCCTATTGGGACGGACATAGCACTGAACGAATTCTCGAAACCTGCAAACAATTAATTCCTTCTGGTATTACTGTACAACACTCATGAAAATTTTCAGTTATACTGACCAGCATTTTGGAGTTCCACCGGAATATTTATCCGGGAAGGAATGGCCTGTTCATTTCCATGAAGGCTTCTCCCGATTCTATCATGAATTTTACCAGGGCGATATCATTCTGGTTCATGACAGTGAAACGAACGCATGGCTACCATTTCATCGGATATTAAATCGTCTTGCACGATTCGGACAAATATTACATCCACCTGTTGTAAATGCTGAAGAACTGAATGTAGCATCTCAAGAGAAGTACATGAACAAACTTATGTCGTTACTTCATGATCAGGTTTTGATACACAGATTTATTCAACCACATCCATCAGGCATGATGCAAGCTGCACCTGCCGGTAGTAAAACCATTCGATTTGGCACCTATATAACGGACCTTACCGATTATACTGATGATGAAAAATTGCTGTACAGTTTTGATCCGAAATATAGAAAAGCAGTTCAGCATAGCATAAAGAACGATGCAAGAATAGTATTTGGCCCTTGCGCTTATGATGACTTTTATAAGTTGTATTGCATGACAGCACAACGGACAGGAATGTATAAAGATCCAGCCGCGTACTTTCAATTACTTCGTCGTCATTTAGGAGATAAACACACAGAAACCGGAGTAGTATACGACGGTGATCAACCAATTGGTGGAATCTTCATGGTATACTCCGATTATGCTGCATTTTGCACACACGCCGGATCGGGCGGTGAATCCAAATTATATGGAGGAATGAAACATCTCCATTATGAAATGATGAAATTACTCCGTGACAGAGGGGTAAAAAAATATGATCTGGTTGGAGTAAGAATCGGAGGACATAATCCGGCACTTGAAGGAGTATTTCGATTTAAGCGGGGATTTGGAGGCCAGTTAAAAGAAGGCTATCTGTGGAAAGCTGATATTGACGGACTCCATCTCAAATTATACGACATGATGTCTAAACTTAAAAACCCCAACTTAAAACCTGATATCATTGATCAGGAGTCCGAAGAATGAAAAGCATGCTTGCGCGAATTATAAATTTTCTTACCAACAACATCATTATCAATAACCCGCTAATATGGCTCGGGTTAGATGCTCTTGTATTGAAATATTTCGGCATGTACAAACGAATCCGACTGGATGAAAAACTGAGTCCACAGGAGATGGCTGGTTTCTCCAAAAGAAAAGAAGTTCAGGAAGCCATCGATAAAACACATTTTGATCTCACAGAAACTGTTAACAGATATTTACAACATGGAGATGCCATTCTTGATATAGGTTGCGGACCGGGCACCTACCTCAAAGACTTCGAAGAAAAGTACACGTTAACCGGAATTGACATTAACTCGCAAATGGTTGAATCGGCAAAACGAAATATTGCCGGAGCAGAAATCATATTAGGAGATTTTCTCGGCCATGATTTCGACCGAAAATTCAAAATGATCTATAGTGTATCCGTATTGGAATTCATTCCTCCCAGCAAACTGCGGGCTTTTTTCCGGAAAGCTCATCATTTACTGGAAGAAGGAGGGGTACTATTTATTCATTACCCACACGCGCTAAAATATATAGACACACTGTATCCGGACCTGTTTTACATTGAATATTCACCCCGAAAAGTGGAAAATGAGTTAAAAAACAACTTTAAAATCATCAAACACCAACATGGATTTGATGGACGCTCAATAGACTTATACGACACGAAACCTTATGAACCGGGTGTTCGTACATTCAAAAACGGATATTTACTCATTGCTCTCCGAAAAGGGGGCGCGAATATCTAATTTTGCAACATGGAGACAAAAAACCTTCTCATAACTTTTGACTATGAACTATTCCTCGGGATGAGGAGTGGACAGCCGGAGGACTGCATGTTGCAACCAACCAGCGCATTGTTAGCCATCCTGGGACAATATAAAACAAAGGCCATCTTCTTTGTTGACACCACCTATCTCTGTAAATTAAAATCTCTAGCAGGTAAATACGAAAAATGCGCCCGTGATCTGAAAAATATCAGCGAGCAGGTACTTGCCATGATTGATGAGGGACATTATGTAATGCCCCATGTTCATCCACACTGGCTAGATGCCATTTACCTCGAAGAAACCGGAGAATTTGACCTTACAAACGTAGATAAATACCGCTTCCACAATTTAACTCCTGAACAACGCAGAGAAGTATTTGGAAGCTCTGTGCAAATTTTACAAGAAATCATCTGGAAAAAATATCCGGATTATAAAATTGACAGCTTCAGAGCCGGCGGTTGGTCGATACAACCATTTAGTGATTTCAAGCCCGTATTCGAAGAATTTGGAATTAAATATGACCTCAGTGTTGTAACCGGGTTATATCAGTTCTCTTCCGCCCAGATATACGACTTTTCAGCAGTGCCACGTAAATTCATTTACAGGTTCAATGAAGATATTACCGTAGAGACCGACAATGGGCCATTCGTTCAAATTGCAGGATCAGTAATCCGCATTGCATCAATTGTTGATTATCTGGACCGGGCTCACAAAAAAATGCTCAATGTAGTTGGGTACGATCAGGACTATGCCAAAGGATACGGACAGGCCTCTGAAGAGGTAGAGAATCAAACTCCATCTTCGCCAAAAGGATACAATGTATTTGACAGGACACACGAAGTAGCATCTTTAGAAAAAATCAGTCTTGTTAAGCTGCCTGTTTATGAAAAATTCTTAGGCGATAACGGCTACTTGCATTTCATCTCACATCCAAAAATGCTCAGCAGGCATAACTTTTATATTCTGCGACAATTCCTGAAGAATGTAACGAAGAAATGGAAAATCGAAAGCGATTTCAAAATAATGGTTAACACTCAATTTAATAACAAGGATTAAGGAATGACAACGATCTCCGTCATCATACCCTGTTATAACGTAGCCACATTCATTGAAGAGGGGCTTCGTACGGTGTTAAATCAGACCTACGCAGCCAAGGAGATCATTTGCGTTGACGACTGTTCAAAAGATGAAACGGTAAGTATAATTCGTAGAATTCAGGATGAGTTTCCCGGAAAGATACAGCTATACATCAATGAAAAGAACCGCGGCGCAACTTACACAAGAAACCGTGGATTAATTATTGCAAGAGGAGAATACGTTCAATTTTTTGATGCTGACGATTTATTGTTTCCCGATAAATTCGATCATCAGGTGAAAGTTATTGAATCAGCTTCGGTAAAGCCGGATATTCTGGTCAACAACTTCAAACGAAAATTTGTAGACGGAACCGAGCGTGTCTATAACTATCCCGACCAGGATGCCTGGTGTGCCTTAATGAAAGCATTGATGGGGATTACATCCTCCAATTTATACCGACGCGAAAAAGTAATTGAAGTAAAAGGGTGGACAGAGGATCTCGCCAGTAGTCAGGAATATGAATTAATGTTCCGAATGTTGGCGGCAAAAGCGGTGGTGAACTTTGACCAGACTCTAGTTTGTATTAACCGTGACCGCGAATCCGGTTCAATAACCAAAACCAATCCTAAAGAAAAATGGAAGAGGTATATTGGACTCCGGGCAACCGTATTCGAATTTCTGAAGAAAAACAACTTAGACACTGATTTACGTCGCCAAACATTTATTGACTCTATGTTTGATGGAATTCGTATTCTCTACAAATACGATCCGGAAGAAGCTAAAAAGCTCCATAAACAATTTATACAGAGAGGAGGCACGCCACACCCTACTCCATCTACATCTAAAAAATATTTATCAATCTATAATATTTTCGGATTCAGCATTGCAGAATTAGCCAGTAAAATTGCTAATCCTCCAAAAGATACTATTCATTAACATCCGCAAAAGCAACTATAAAAAAAATGGTCATTTATTTAACATATGCGGAACCACCTTCAGGGGTTTATTCCAGTCAGGTAGCTGATGTGATCCGCTTCGTCAATGCCAAAACGAATGCGGATATCCGCTTAGTTGCCTTTATTTCTCTACACGACTTTAGTAAATCAAAACAACAAATACTAAAGGATACGCCCAATGCAATTGTACTTCCGGCAATTCCTAAAGCAAGTTTCTGGAAAATAAATACGCTGGTCTTCTGGTTGGTTTGTTTATTTCTTCGTCCAGGTTCTATAATAGCCAGAAATGTAATAGCTGCCAACATGGCATTGAAAGTGAAAAAATTCAGTTCAGCGAAGAGTATTTGCTTTGACGGACGAGGAGCTATTGCCGCTGAGTGGAAAGAGTATGATGTAACAGTTGTAGATAGTTGGAAACGTAATATCGACCATCTGGAATCACGTGCAGTATTAGAAAGTGATTTCAAAATTGCAGTAACTGAAAAGTTGGTAGACTACTGGCATGAGCGTTATGGTTATAGTGACGGCAAACACGTAGTGATACCATGTACATTGAACAGTAGCTTCAAAGCTGAAGTGCCTACTGACGAAGCTAAATCAGCAGCCCGTGAGAAACTCGGATTAGGGATTAATGATGTTGTACTTGCCTATTCAGGATCTATTGCAGGATGGCAATCCTTTCCGGAGCTTTATAAATATCTGGGACCATTCCTTCAGAAAACGAAATCTAATAAAATCATCTTTCTTGCGAAAGAAGAAGAAAATATCACACGGCTTGAAAAGGAATTTCCGGGACAAGTCCTGCGCAAATGGGTTAGTCATCACGAAGTACCAATTGTACTAACGGCGTGCGACATGGGAATACTTATTCGGGAATCAAGTGTCACCAACCAGGTTGCTTCTCCCACCAAATTTGCCGAATATCTCTCCGCCGGACTTCCGGTTATCATCTCTGATGGTGTAGGTGATTACAGCGATTTTGTCAGAAAGCATGGCTGTGGTGTAATTGCCAATGGACAGGGAATACCTGCCCTCGAGCCGGCCAATTACACAACCCGCGCAAAGATGATTGAACTCGTCACAAAAAATTTCACCAAGGACGCACAACTCGAGCATTACAAAGAATTAATACATCATCTGAATTAAACAGATTGCGAATACTTACAAGAAGAACATGAAAACACTAGTCACAGGGGGAGCCGGATTTATCGGATGCGCAGTAATAGACAAATTACAACGCGAAGGACATGAAATATTTGTCATAGACAATTTATCATTTGGAAAAAGAGAATTCATCAATGTTCCTGATTCCAATTTTTTCCATGTTGATATCCTTGACCGGGAGAAAGTAGATAAGATTTTTGCAGATATTAAACCAGAGATCGTCATCCATCTGGCCGCTGTACATTTCATTCCCTATTGCAATCAGCATCCATATGAGTCGAGCGATATAAATATTCGTGGCACAACTCATATCCTGAATGCATGTCGTAAAAATGGAGTCGGAAAGATTTTCTTTGCTTCCACAGCCGCTGTTTATCCGATTTATAACGAAGCAGTAACTGAAAAACATCAAACAGGACCATTGGATATTTATGGTTTAAGCAAATTAACAGGAGAACATCTCTGCAATGAATTCCATTTAATGACCGGTGTTCCGACAATTGTTTGTCGCTTCTTCAATGCATTTGGACCAAACGAAACAAATCCACACCTTATTCCGGAAATTCAGAACCAAATCAATTCCGGAATGCGAAAAATCAAGTTGGGGAATCTCACTCCGAAACGTGATTTTATCCATACTTCTGATATGGCAAATGCGGTACATACTTTACTGAGTAAAATCGATAAAGGAACTGACACCTTCAATTTAGGGCGAGGTATAGAATATTCTGTAACTGAAATTGTCGATGCATTCACACGTGAATTGGGAGAACTTGTAGAAATTGAAGTTGACCCTAGTCGTGTACGCAAAGTTGAACGCATGCATCTGCTGGCAGACGTAAGCAAACTTAAATCTATAGGCTGGTCACCACTGATTGGTATAGATGAAGGAATACGCACATTAATTGATCGTAAATGAGTACCAAAAAGCAATTACTTTTTGTAACCGATGGTATTTTCCCTCATTCAATTGGCGGAATGCAGCGACACTCGTTGTTGTTGATTGAATCATTGGCAAAAACCGGTTTATTGGATATTATAGTTATACATCCGCATGAGAAAACCGTATTTGATCCTTCATTGGGTTTAAAGGAAATCAAGATACCTTTTGACTTCAATGGATTTTATATTAAGAAATGCTACGAATATTCAAAGCTAACCGCTGAAGTAATCCGACAACATCCACAAGCCATAGTATATGGACAAGGATTCAGTGTATTCAGCGGACTGGCAGAATTTGGCGATCGGGTAATCATCAACCCACATGGACTTGAGCCTTACCAAAGTCTCACATATATAGAGCGATTGAAAACGTTACCCATGCGAATGATGGAACGTTACCAATTCAAGCATGCAGCAAAGATTGTATCATTAGGGGGATTACTCACAGAAATTCTCAGAAATGAGATGGAAAATCCCGGTAAAAAAATTGTTGTACTTCCCAATGCGGTCAATCCGGGACCAATGCCAGACAGAAACTTTGACAAAGAAAAGCTGGAGTTACTTTTTGTCGGAAGATTTGCCTTCAACAAAGGAATTAATGTATTAATGGAGGCGGTGAAACAATTAAACAATGAAGGTTACAAAGACCGACTCATCTTTAACCTGGTAGGTAAAGGTCCATTGTTTGAACAATACACGAAAGAATATAATTTCGAAAATGTAAACTTCCTGGGATTTGCAGACGATGATAAATTGATGCAGCTTTATCAGGACAATGACTTATTCGTCTTCCCTACCCGATTTGAAGGCATGCCAACAGTAGTTTTGGAAGCAATGGCTGCAGCAATGCCTATTGTTGTTTCAGAAACCGGAGCAACCGGAGAACTGGTAAATGCAGAAAACGGATACCTGATCGAAAAAGACAATGTACGCGCCTTAAAATGGGCTATACAACGATTCTACCAGCTTGAACCTGATCAACGCAGACTACTAGCTGAATCATCCTATGCTAAAGTAAAAGATAAATTCACCTGGCCAAGAGTAGCGCAGCTTCATCTTGAATTATTTAATACTTTCAGGCCCTGAAATAAATGAACTTCTTCAAAGAGAATATGCAGTTTACAATTGTCACCATGATTTGGGTGATAATCGGGATTCTCGTTGACAAATCCGCAATGCTGCTTGCACCATTAGTGCTCCTGCTTTTCAGAAACAAAGGGTACTATACAGAAATTATAATGACACAGGTATTGATCAATTACCTGTCTGATAACCGACACTGGGAGTTTAATTTTGCGACCCTTGGCAAGGATATGGTGCTGGTAACAGCCTGTGCATTCGTATTCGCGAATCCCAAAAACTTCCCCGTTCGAAGTAAAATATATTACCCGTTCATTCCTTTTTTCATACTCGCATTCATTTTATCCACGCAACATCCGAATCCGATGCACTCCTTTCAGAAAACATTATCGTTTTTTCTGATGGTAGCTGTTATTCCCAATTACTTCTTACGACAACTTGAGATTGAAGGTAAAACCTATCTGCGGAAAATCATCTGGCTAGGAACAATTCTTTATGTAATTGCACTGGTAATGATGGTAGTTTTACCGCCAG
>JBIIRF010000265.1:0-4058 GCA_044341715.1 Bacteroidia bacterium
TTCCCATCACCAACCGCAAGCAGGTTAGCCTCATGCCGGAGGGTGAACTGATTACTTTAAGTCTGACCGAATACCAGAAATTCCTCAAGGAAAATCCACCGATGCCATCTACCGATCAGAAATCGATCATGGTAAAACAAATCGGGAATCGCATTCAACAATCGGTGACGAAATACATGTCGCAGAATAAAATGAGTAAGCGACTGGAGGGATATAAATGGGAATTCAATCTGGTAAACGATAAAACAGTTAACGCCTGGTGTATGCCCGGAGGAAAGGTTGTAGTATATACCGGACTTCTTGATGTCACCCAAAACGAAGCCGCATTGGCGATTGTGATGGGACATGAAATTGCTCATGCTGTAGCCCGCCATGGAAATGAGCGGATGAGTCAGCAGATGATGGCGCAAATGGGCGGAGTAGCATTGGGCGTAGCATTACAAAATAAAAGTGCAGAAACACAAGCGATTTTCAATACAGCTTATGGTGTAGGTGCCACTGTTGGAATGATGCTCCCCTACTCCCGGTTACATGAAACAGAAGCCGACAAACTCGGACTTGTATTTGCCGCCATGGCCGGATATGATCCCCGCGAAGCGCCGAAGTTCTGGCAACGAATGGCAGCTGCCAGCGGTGGAAATAAACCACCGGAAATTTTAAGCACACACCCCAGCGATCAAACACGCATCTCCGATCTGAATAAATTCATGCCGGAAGCGATGAAATATTATAAGCCCAAATAATCCATGACCATCTTCTTCATTTCCGTACTCATCCTTTTTGGAATTCTGCTGATCGTACTGGAAATTCTGGCGCTTCCCGGCTTCATTGTAGGACTTCTGGGAGCAGTTTTCGTCATCATGGGCATTGGCTGGACCTGGCAGGTTTACGGGTCAGATATCGGACTACTCACAGGAATTATCACCCTTGTATTAACCGGTGTGTCTATATGGTCGGCATTCCGGACAGGATTCTGGCAGAAATTCAGTCTCCAGGAGAAACTCGAAGGACGGATGAATGAAATTGACTCCTCCTCTGTGCATGTTGGTGATCGCGGCGCTGCAGTATCGAGTTTGCGGCCCATGGGCACTGTAAAAGTCAACGGACAGAAATACCAGGCCAGCACCGAAGGGGAATTGGTACCACCCAATTATCCCGTCACCATTATCCGTGTAGAAACCGACCGGCTGATTGTTCGTCCGATCGTTTAACACCACTTTTCAGGATAATCCCCACCACATTCCCTCACATTCTTTAACTTCGTCGCAAATACTACTGCTATGGAACTACCATTTCTTGTGCTGATCATTGTCGGAGCACTCTTCTTCATTCTGCTGTTTCTCTATTTCGTTCCGGTCAATCTCTGGATCACCGCGGTATTCAGCAATGTAAAAATCAGCATCATGAATTTAGTGTTGATGCGACTCCGTAAAGTACCACCATCCATTGTTGTCAATGCGATGATCACCTCTACCAAGGCCGGACTCAACGTCACCACCAACGAAGTTGAAACGCACTTTATGGCCGGAGGAAATGTCAACAACGTCATCCGCGCCCTCATCTCCGCCGACAAAGCCAATATTCCGCTCACTTTCAAGATGGCCACAGCGATTGACCTGGCAGGACGTGATGTTGCAGATGCCGTACAGTTATCGGTAAATCCTCGCGTGATCGACACCCCACCCGTATCTGCTGTTGCCAAAAACGGTATTCAGTTAATTGTTCGGGCACGCGTCACCGTTAGAACCAATATTAATCAACTGGTAGGTGGAGCCGGAGAAGAAACCATTCTCGCCCGTGTAGGAGAAGGTATTGTCACCACCATCGGTTCTGCCTTCGACCATAAAACGGTATTGGAAAACCCCGATCAGATTTCCAAAGTCGTATTAAGCAAAGGACTGGATGCTGGGACCGCATTTGAAATTCTTTCCATTGATATTGCTGATATCGATGTAGGAGAAAACATCGGCGCCAAACTCCAGACCGAACAGGCATCCGCCGACTTAAAAGTAGCACAAGCCAAAGCAGAAGAACGCCGCGCCATGGCCGTAGCCTTTGAACAGGAGATGCGCGCCAAAGCACAGGAAGCACGCGCAAAAGTGATAGAAGCCGAATCGCAAATTCCACTTGCTATGGCAGATGCCTTCCGCGCCGGAAATCTCGGAGTACTGGATTACTACAAATTGCAAAACATGCAGGCAGATACCTCCATGCGTGAATCCATTGCCAAACCAAATCCGGGAGCGCAGGGAGATAAAAAGTAATCTTCCACCATCACCGAATTGATAATTTATGAAGTATTAAACGACATTACTACTTCATAACTGAAGTAAAATAAAAAGAGGCCGTTTCCTAATCGTAGGCGGCCTCTTTTTTATTTGTACAAGCTGAATTAATTCAGTATTTTCAAATCAATGAATACAATGTCTTCTACACATGACATCAGGTATATTCATCAATGCACCACATTCAACTTCACAGAGCGGATCTTTGCATCGCGCATCAATGATAGAATATAAATTCCAGCAGGAAGTTCTGCTACACTAATGAATGTTTTTTCAGTAACAACCGGGAAATCCTGGATCATTTTCCCCATCGAATCGAACAAGGTTAATCTGCACGCTGTACAAACTCCCGTTTCAACGGTGATCAATGAATGCGCAGGATTTGGAGATATGGTCAATGGATTCAAAGTAGAAATTTCCGACAATGCGGTTATTACCGGATCTTGCAGCGAGAGCACATATCCATCACGACTATTCGCGGGAGTCAACAGCAGAGAACCTGCACCCGGATCAAAATCGGTAGCTCCGGAAAAGCGTCCTGTCAACAGAATATTTTGCGATGTATCAATCGCGATACCATGTGCATCTTCAAAAGCACCACCGCCGTAAGTCACCACCCAATCTACATTACCGCCTGCATCCAATCGCAGAAGGAAGGCATCATCACTGCCAGCTGAAGTAATATTGTTCAAGCCCGCAGTAGGATCAAAATCGCAGGTTCCGTTGAAGCTTCCTGCAATTAAAATATGTCCGTTCGGATGTATTTTTAACTGACGCGGACTATTGTTATTGGTACCATTCAGCACATCTCCAAACACCAATGCGCCGGAAGAATTTACCTTAATAACAAAGCCACCCACGTTGCCGGTTGTTGTCAGCAACGAAGTACCCGGACCCGGATCTGCATCTATAGAATTCTGAAAGAAACCCGCGAGAACAATGTTACCATTCGCATCTAAATCTACTGTATTGGCAATATCAGAGCCTGTATTCCCGAAAGTTGCACTCCATTGATATTGACCCGAAGTATCAAAACGAACCACGTAGGCATCATCAAATCCAGCAGAAGTAACACTCACCGTACCCGCACCCGGATCGAGATCGGCCGTCATACGGAATGAACCTGCCACCACCACATTTCCCTGCTGATCGATAACAATTTCATTCGCCTGATCAGCACTTGTACCTCCGAAAGTCTTCACCCAAACCAGATTTCCGTTTGCATCCAGTTTCATCACCCAAACATCTTGTCCACCCGCCGAAGGAATCAACAATGATGCATTCGATGGATCCATATCTGCTTGTCCGGTAAAGAAACCCGTCACATACACATTTCCCAACGCATCCTGACAAACAGAACGTGCTTCTTCAATGCCTGCAAATCCACCCACCTGTTTCGCCCAAATAAAATTCCCGGCCGTATCATACTTGGTGATATACGCATCGAAATCGCCGAATGAATTCAGAAACCCATTCGGATTTAACGAATCGAAAGTAACGCTCGTCAGAAAGAATCCACAGGAAACAACACTGTTACCCAACACATCAATATGCAGCCCCTCATCGGCACCGGAACTACCAAAAGCCCTGCCCCAGATCAACTGACCCGACGCATCGTACTTCGCCATATAAATATCACTTGAGCCATTTGTACTTACCTGTTGCTGACCAACACCCGGATCAAGATCAATAGTCCCACTGAAAAATCCCGTCACATACGAGTTCCCGGCTGCATCTTTTTCCACGTCCATATTGGTCACAGCATTGGAGGCA
>JBIIRF010000266.1:0-4049 GCA_044341715.1 Bacteroidia bacterium
AGTTGTTCAGGTCTGACTCACTGAATCCTGCACGCTCCATACGATCAAGCGTTTGCTCGTACAGAATATCAGAGAACTCCTGTGTAGTTGGATCAATGGTGATCTGGCTTTTCTCAGGATCTTTATGTGGATCAACCAGGATCATCGGACTGATACAGAGGTAACGCATCTTTGTGCTGAACTCCGGATCAGGAATAATTTCATGACTGCGTGGCATCAGATTCATTTTTCCGCATGCCAGGTAAGGCATTTCGAAAATTTTTGATACCATGGTTTCCAATTGCTCAGCGCTTCTGGAGGAGAGTACCAAAGTTACTTTAGAACTCAGGAATCGCATAAAGCCATTCTGGATTTTTGAAGTACCTTTCAAACTTGAGAAATTGATCAGGGAACGATCTCCACCCATTGAATCAATGATCTGGTAAAGGCTCTCTGCCAATAAGGTCTGGTGATGCAGTGGGATGGTGTTCGCCGACATCTGATCACGTAGAAACGAAATTTTTACACGCATTTTGTTTGGATTTTTTTGAAATTCAGGAGATGTATGCGATGTTTGTGCCAAAAGAGTCCACCAAAAACAAATAAATAGAAATCAACTAGTTATACTATAAACAGGGTGTTCAAAAACAAAAAATCAGCCCAATAATTCCACAAACGGGATGACACATTCCCATATTGAGACTTTTCCCGAAATCATTTTTTGCCGGAAGCTTTGTAGAGTATTTCTTTCTCTTGCTTGCTGAGACTATCAAATCCCGACTTATTGATTTTATCCAGAATCTGGTCGACCATTTCCTGAGTAGCTATCGCTTGTTCCCGAAGCTGCTCATCTGAATTGGCCAATCTACCGCCTCTGCTTACAACCTTCATGGGCACCTTTCGTTTTCTGTTTCCAAGTCCGGTTAGCCAGGAAGTAAGATCACGTCCAGCCCTCAATTGCTTTACCATAACAAAGCCAAACAAGGCCCCACCAAGGTGAGCGATATGTCCGCCGGCATTGCCCAATGGAATCGAAATAAAATAAAGCAAAATAGAAACGATTGCCAGGTACTTCAATCGTACAGCGCCAAATATTAATAAGTGAACTGTATAGTCAGGAAGAAGAGTGGCGATTGCTACCAAAATAGCAATCACACCGGCTGAGGCTCCCAATAAATAGGCGGTGCTTCGTGCAGCTTCAAAGGCCGGGAAAAGATTAAATGCAAGTACGTACAACACTGCTCCGGTTATAGCACCAAGGACATAAGTCCCCCACAACTTTTCATTACCTAAATACTCAGTAAAGAGCTTACCTGTCCAGTAAAGTATAAGCATATTAAATAAAATATGCATGATATCCTGATGCAGGAACATGTAAGTCAGAAATCCCCAAGGCTGATAAAGAATAGCAGCGGGAGAAGCCGGCAGACTTAACCACCCAACCATTTCAGTTACCAACTGCGTATCGCCAGCAACCAGATACATGATCGTTCTGATTAACATCAATATCAGAAACACAGCAATATTAATCGCCATGAGACGGTACAAGGCGGTTGCCTGTCCGAATTGCATCTGTATGTCGCGGATTAAACTCATCTTACATTTGGTCGTCGAACGGACGAATCATTTTTCGTTTCCATCAATGGCCCCGAAAATAAACACAAACCATTTCGCTTTTATAGGCAGGAAGAGATATACGTAGATCAAGGTATTCGGGAACATCATCCCATACGCCAATAATACCCCGTAAACTGCACCTGATGCGCCTACTGTTGGAATATTTGCCTTTCGTTGCACAATCATATCGGCATAATTTCCGGCTTCCTGAATCATCGCTGCGTCGGCCGGTACTTTTCTCCACGATTCAATAAAGTCATTCACCGACATCATCTCATTGAATCCAATCAGATGATTATAGCGTGTCACAAACACACTAAAATCCTCCGGCGAAGCATATGATTTAAACAGATCAACCGAATGCTGAAGCTGACTCATTTCATACCAGGTAAATCCGGTGTGAATCAACGCAGCTCCCAGGCCTGTTATGAGGTAATAAATCAGAAACTTTTTACCACCCCAAACATTTTCAAGTACATTTCCGAACATCCAAAGCGAAAACATATTCATGGCAATATGCGCCAGACTTCCGTGCATAAACAAATGCGTAAGGAACTGGTGCGGGCGAAAAAATTCGCTTGTAAAATAATGGAGTCCGAGATATTGTGTCAGGTTAAGTCCCAAACGTTCATCAAGCACCACAGAAGCCAGATACATGATGCCGTTGATGATCATCAGGTTTTTAACCACCGGCGGAAGGATCTGCCAACGCATCGGACTATATTGCTGATTACTCATAGTTTTTTTAGAGACGAATCATCAGATGGCAAATTGCAATAATTGCTGCACCTGATCTGAACGCAAGGATTTTAGAATTGGTTTTCCGTTCACACCGGCAAATGGCTGATCGCAATGAAGCAGATCAATTGCTGTTTGCCGCAGTTCACGGGAAGAATAGTTCACGGGTGCTTTTATCATCATACTTCTCGCCAGCGACCGGGCAAGATTTTCATGCACCGGCAACTGCAATTTCTCCCTGTTATTACGGTATTGTTCCAGGAGTTGTTGCAAGGTACTTTGTTCAGAGCCGGGTTCCATGCCGGAGGGTGTACCCTGCACAACAATGGTTTGCTGACCGAACTCGGCTATATCAAAACCCATCTTCCGCAACTCATCAGATAGCTCACGAATGAGTGCGAAATCGGTTGGACTCAAATTTATCTGTGGCGGAAATAACTGCTGCTGTGTATTGGCTTGCTGCCTTGTAAAGGAAAGTAAAAAACGTTCGTAGAGGATCCTTTCACGTGCACCTAACACATCGAACACTACCATGCCCCGCTGATGAGCTGCCACTGCCATACCGGCACCTACCTGCACGAACCGGAAGTCGTCCAGATCTTCAAACACATTCAGCAAATCCACAATCGGGTTATCGCGGTTATCCGCTACCGTTAGTTCCTGCTGGACAGGCTGCTCCTGATGCGACTCCAGCCAAACACGTACATCCGTTGGATTAGCCGAAGAAGGACGCTGAAACGAAGCCGGACGAGCAAATGAACGATTATCTGCAGGTGAAGGTTTATCTGTTTGAAACGGATTATAATTCGGATTTATCTGTACTCTTGGCTGAACCGGCATCTCGCCTAGTTTTGACAATGGAAGATCAAAAGCAGGCTCCTGTTCAAAATCCAGCGAAGGAGCCACGCTATATCTTCCCAAAGCTCTCTTCACTGCAGCACGAAGAATTGCATAAATATCTTTATCGTGCTGGAACTTGATTTCTGTTTTTGTAGGGTGAATATTTACATCAATCAAGGCAGGATCCACATACAACTTCAACCAATACGATGGATAAGAATCCTTGGTAATGAGTGAATCAAATGCTGCAGAAACTGCATGATGCAGATAGTTATCTTTAATGAAACGATTATTCACAAAAAAGTATTGTTCTCCTCTGTTCTTTCTCGAGAACTCCGGTTTTCCAATGTAGCCTTCGATACGAACAATGCTGGTTTCTTCCTCTACAGGCACTAATCGCTCGTTGTAACCGGCACCAAACAATCCGGCAATGCGCTGACGGAAATTTCCTGAACGAAGGTCAAACACCTGCGATTCATTGTGGTGCATACTGAAATGAATATGCGGATTAGACATGGCTACCCGGATAAATTCTTCCTGAATATGTCGTGTTTCTACGGGATTTGATTTTAAAAAATTCCGGCGTGCAGGAACATTATAGAAGAGGTTTTTGACGGAGATGGATGTCCCGGCCGGCACTGCAGCCTCATCCTGACTCACATGTGATCCTCCTTCAATTACAAGACGAGACCCGACTTCAAACTCAGCTTTTCTGGTCTTCAGTTCCACCTGGGCAACCGAGGCAATAGAAGCCAAAGCTTCACCACGAAAACCCATGGTATGTAAAGTGAAAAGATCGTCGATTTTCCTGATTTTGGATGTAGCATGTCGTTCGAAACAAAGACGCGCATCGGTGTCAGTCATTCCACAACCAT
>JBIIRF010000267.1:0-4029 GCA_044341715.1 Bacteroidia bacterium
AATAAATCCGTGCAAACCTGTAGCATCGGCTTTATCTGCGTTCCCTCTTCAGAACTTCAAACAAAGGGACTATTCAGGCAGGTTAAACACAAACCCGACACCAAAAACGTTTTCAATTTTTACTGAAGGATCATCTTTCAGATACTTCCGGATTTTCGTAATAAACACATCGAGGCTTCTTCCGAGAAAATAGTCGTTCGTGCCCCATAAGGCGACTAACATTTCCTCACGTTTAATCACTTTATTGCGGTGGAAATAGAGGTATCGAAGAATTTCACTTTCCTTTTCTGTAATCCTCCGCGATTCACCCTTCAACGACAGCAGCTGATTCTTAAACTGAAACTGATATGTACCAATCATCACTTCATCAGCAATAGTAAGCTCTGCAGACGCATCCACTCTCCGCAGAAATGCTTTTATCTTCCAAACCAGTTCTTCCTCATCAAAGGGTTTTGTTATATAATCATCCGCGCCGATCTCGTACCCCTTCAACTTATCGTCCTTCATCGATTTCGCTGTAATAAAAATCACCGGAATCTTTTTATCCTTATTAAGAATTGCACGGGCCAATCCGAAACCATCCAGCTTAGGCATCATCACATCGAGTAAACAAAGATCAAACTTTGCATTCTCCAATGCATGCAAAGCAGCTTCACCATCACGGAAAAGATTTACAAGAAACCCTTCTGCCTGCAGATAATCCTTCAGTAATAAACCCAGATGATGATCATCTTCGGCAAGCAGTATAGAATAATTATTTTTCAATGGTCGGGAGATTAATGGTAAAACATGTTCCTTGTCCCGGTTCACTCTTTACTGCAATGTGACCTCTATGCAATTCGACCACCTTTCTGACGTAGGCAAGGCCTAGTCCAAAACCCTTCACATTGTGAACATCACCGGTAGGCACTCTGAAGTAATTGACAAATACCTGATCATGAAATTCCTTTTCAATGCCAATACCTTTATCACTCACCTCCGCTACTATGGTGGAACCTTCGTTGAAAGTACGAATTAGTATCTGAGGATTCCCTTTTGCATACTTTATTGCATTATCAATCAAATTTCCAATTGCGTTGCTCAACATCAATGCATCACCATCAAGTATCGACTCTCCTGCTTTTAACTCTGTTAACACTTCTCCGTGCTTGCTTTCAATCTGGAGAGAAAACCGACGCAATGTATCAACAATCAAAGCATGTATATCGATTCGCTCCATTTCCGGTGATAGGACTTTACTTTCAAGCGCAGACATACTCAGCACCTGATCGACTTGCTTATTCAACCGATCATTCTCTTCAAGCATCACACGGGTTAGTTGATCTACTTTCTCCGGTGTAGCGGAAGAGGATTCACGCAAGAGCATCTTTCCTGCAAGTGAAATATTGGTTATCGGCGTTTTAAACTCGTGCGTCATGTTATTCATTAAAGCAGTTGTCTGCGCAGCAATTCTTTTTTCGAGCAATAAAATCCGGACAGTACGGATAAACAATAGCAGTACAATCAATACTAAAACTACGGAGAATATGATCGGCAGTCGTAGTTCATCTTGCAGATAACTTTCTTTATCCGGAACATTAAATGTCAGTGTCCACGAATGAGTAGCATCGTGCTCATCCATACTGGCGTCATAACAGGCAACCGTGTCGGACGAAGGCAAACCAACAGCCTCCAGTACTTTTGGAGAAGTAGGTCGAACAACATCAAATGTAAAATTGACAGGGAAATTATAATACTTCGTCTGCACTTTAAACAAAGAATCGATTACAGCGCGTTGTTCGGGTCCTGCAGCGATGTTTAATTGACGACTAAGCAAACTATCTTTTGAAACAGCCTCAATCGTCCGCGCCAATACAATAGCCGACTTCTCATCAAACATTTTCTCCTTAACTGCACGCGCCTCCTTCATCCATTGCACCTGGATCAGGAGTAACAACGCCAATGCCAGCGCAGAGATAAACGGAAATAACCAATGGCGACTATTTTTCATTTGACCCCTCAAAAGTACCAAAATTCAGAGCCGATTTTGTACAATAACAAGTCATTAACAGGCCAATAACCGGAGAATAACAACTATTCATCACCCGGAAGCGTACATTTGCATCATCCCCCGAATTAACCGGAGGTTCTTGCTCCTTCAATAATCCATCATCGCGATGACAAAAACTTACACACTCCTGCTGATAGTGTTAGCGCTCAACTCCTGCAACAGTAATCCGCTTCCAATCGCAGCACCCGACTCCGGAAAAGCATCTATTCTTCCCACCTCCCTGATCAGAAATGATCTGGATTTTGACAGCTTTCTGAAACGTAAACCGCAGGACTCTGCTTTGCATACCAGTTCGTTTATAATGGATGTTCTCTTGGATAAAAAAGGAAATTTTTGGTTTGCCACACACTCCCTCGGTTTTGGGATCTTCAACGGGAACTACCAATACATTTTTGAAAACAAGGCCGGTATTGAAGGGAATGTTGTGCGACAAATCATCGAGGATGAAAACGGAATATTATGGTTTGCTACCAATGGAGGACTTTACAAATACGATGCAAAAAACGAAGCTGGAAATCCGGAGAGTTACCAATCAATCACTGTAAAAGACGGACTTCCTACCAATCAGACATGGTCACTTTGTTCTGATAAAAAAGGAGGACTTTGGATAGGTACCGAATCCGGACTTTATCATTATAACGGGAAAGATTATACGAACATCAAACTTCCTGCAACAGCTGACGTAGATTTAACCGATGCATATCCTGCTCCGGATATGATCACTTCGATTTATCAGGCTCCGGATGGTTTAGTATGGATCGGGACAAACGGAAAAGGAATATTTGCTTACAATCCAACCTTAGGAAATGCACCAACCGCATTTAAACATTATACTTCAGAGAGCGGACTCTGCAATAATTTCATTCAATGTATAAAATCCGATTCCAAAGGCAACATCTGGATTGGTACCCGTTTCGGAGGAGTAAGTAAATACAGTAATGGAAATTTCAACACATTGAATAAAAGTCAAGGATTACCAAGCTTGTTTATCAGAGATATTCACGAAGACAAATTTGGACAGATCTGGATTGCAACCGCAGGTAGTGGTGTTTTCTGCACTGACGGCAAGAGCAACTACACCTTTACAAAAGCCGATGGACTTTCTGATAATTTTATACAATCAATTCAGGAAGACAAAGATGGAAATATATGGCTGGGAACAGGTATTGGAATAACACGCTTCAGCGGCAACAAACCACTTCAAAAGAAAAATTTAAAATCCGGAAAAATCAAAGACGAACACAAAACGCAGATGTTTACTTTTGAAAATCCGATTGACGGTTGCTGAAAAACACCAACATTTATTATTCCTCATACTCTTCAAAGTAATCAATCACTGCTTGCTTCAACAGATAATCCTGTTCACCGAGCGACATCACCGGAAGTTTCTGCACCAGTTCCCAATGCGGCCAGCCTTCTTCATCGGAACCTTGTAGTATATAGTAGCCGAACTGACTGAGCAATTTACAGGTAGCAATATGCATCAGATCCTGCTTTTCATCCTTTGAAAATTCGCGCGGGCCATGTCCCAGCTCTTGCACACCAATCAGGAAAATTATTCCCTGCAGGTCCAGATCCGCATCAAACTGTTCATTGAGTCGATCAACGAGTGCTAGCCATTCAACTTTTAATTCTTCAATATTTCGGAGGTGGAGCATGGATTATTCTGTTTGGTGAAGATATGTAAGTTGCGACTGGAATCAGTTCACATGTTTCGAAAATTCCTGCTGCACATCTTTCAATGCAGGGAACAGGTACTGAGAAACGGAAACAACAGGTTGATAGAGGTAAGAATCGGCTTTGGTTTTGGCTGAGAGCAATCCGAGTTGTGCATCTACGGGACGAAACACAGACAATACCACACTCACTACCAGAGCAAATTTCAACATACCAAAACAGGCGCCGGCTATTTTATTAAATGTATTCAGGCTGCCGATCTTGAGGATGCCTTCCAGGAATTTTGCAAAGAGGATCATGAT
>JBIIRF010000032.1:0-12911 GCA_044341715.1 Bacteroidia bacterium
CTATTAAATTCTACTTTCGGAAAAACAACTGAGCATCATCATAAAAAAGCCGGTCCGAAATCAATCGAACCGGCTTTCGTATAGCGCTTACTATTATTCGCTGATGACCATTCTCATCACTTTCTTATCACCGTTACTGTTCAGAATTTGAACCAGGTAAATTCCAGGTGCATTTTCTGTCATGTTCAAGTTGAAGTTACGCTGAGAAGAGCTTTCACGCAGAACAGTTTGACCAAGCATATCGGATACTGTCACTACATAATCACCCGGTTCATCATTGAAACGGATAGTTGCCTGACCATTACTTGGATTTGGCATTAAGCTGGCATCAAATGTTCCAAAGTTTCCTTCACGACATGAAACGACAATCTGTACAGATTTATCGCTGGTAGTTGCACAGGCATTTCCTGCTTTCACTTTCAGCGTTCCAGTTGTAGATCTCCAGTTAACAATAACAGTTCCGGTACCCTGGCCACTCACGAGACTAGCTCCGGAAGGAACTGTCCATGTATAAGTCACACCAGGTTGAGTTGCCACTGAATAAGTAAGATTTGTTTGGTTTGCACAAACGCTTGTTGGTCCGCTTACAGTGGTCGGTTTCAATGGAAGAGTAGTAAGACTCGCTTTGCAACGTGCAGTACTGCTACCGCATGCATTGTTTGCTGTTACACAAATGCTAGCTCCACTGATTGGCGAAGCTGGCCATTGCACCTGAATACTTGTTGTACCCTGACCAGAAATAATACTTGCTCCGGCAGGAACTGTCCATGTATAAGAAGTAGCACCGGTAGTAGAAGCAGGAATGCTATAGGTAGTCGTACTATTGCAAAGATTATTCGAAGGACCAGTAATTGTACCAGGCTGTTGAGCAGTACTGCGAAGTGTTGCTGATTTTGCATTGCTGGTTCCGCAACTGTTTCCTGCAGTAACGGTGATTAATCCAGTAGTAAACAAATTCTGGAATGTTACAGAAATTGAATTTGTTCCCTGACCGCTTGTAATTACTGCATTGGCAGGAACTGTCCATGTATAAGTTGAAGCATTCGCAACAGAAGGACAACTATATGTTTTAGTTGTACCCGGACACACACCATTTTTAGTACCGGTGATAGAACCTGGAGTAGCCGGAGGATTAGTTCCGGTTGTACTCACCACTCCACTCGTAAAGAAGGTACATCCATTTGCATCAGTCACAGTTGCGCTGTAAGTACCTGCGCCAAGTCCGGAAATATTCGGAGTAGTTGCGCCGTTGCTCCAGATCATTGTATAAGGAGCTGTACCACCATAAATTGTCAGATAAGCAGAACCATCATTTGCACCGCAATTAGCATTCTGCGTAGTAATGAATCCTTCCAGTTGTTGCGGCTGAGAAACAGTCACTACCTGAACAGCAGTACATCCTGAGCCATCACTTACAGTACAAGTATAGGAACCAGCAGTTAGTCCGGAAATAGTGCTGGTATTCGCACCATTTGACCACTGGTAAGTAGGTGTTCCGGCAGCAGAAACCGTAGCCGTACCATTTGCAGCACCATTACAAGTAACACTCGTAGAACTTGCTGTTGTAGATAATGTTCCGATAGTAACTGTAGTTGAAGCAGCAGCAGTACATCCATTGTTGTCAGTTACTGTGCAAGTATAAGTTGTAGTTGCAGCAGGACTTGCAACAGGATTTGCAATGGAAGCATTGTTCAAACCGGTTGAAGGATTCCAGCTATAAGATGAAATACTATTTCCAGGTAATTCAAGTGTCCATTTCCAAAGAGTTCCAACATCTACACCGGCCAAATCTGTGATACGTAAACCCCATACACCATTAGCAGAACCTGTCAAATTGCTGAATGCAGTCTGAGGGGCAAAGCTTCCTGTAAAAGGAGCAACACCGTTTGCAAGAGCGGTTCCTCCGGTAACAAGTCGTGTCCGAATGAAATTATCTCCTGATCCACCTACACCACTCGCCAATGTAATCAATGATCCGTTTGGAGCAATCAATTCAATTTTAAGATCTGCATCATAGGTATGTGTTAACGAGTCGATTGTAATGGCAATTACTGCATTTGCATTGGAACTTCCGCTGATTGTAATGTTTGATGTAACACCAGGATTTGGAGAATCAGGAATTGGCAATGCTGTTGTATTCACACCAATGTTACCACCTTGACCGGGTACTGATGCTGTTGCCTGCAATTGTGCAGTACCACCATTACAGATCGCTACTCCACCGGTTGCTGCAACACTTGGAGCAGGACCAACATTTACAGTTACTGATGCTGTTCCACTGCAACCATTCGCAGCAGTTACAACGCAGGTATATGTTCCGTTATTAGCTGTAGATGCATTTGGAATGCTTGGTGTAGCAATGGTTGATGAAAATCCACCCGGACCAGACCACTGGTAAGTAGCTCCACCAGCAGCGGTGAACTGTATAGTAGAACCTGTACAAGCACCACCTGTAACCGAAGCAGTTGCATTTGCATTTAATGATAATCCATATACACCAACTGCATCCCATGCATTCTTCACTGAATATGCTTCAGGTGAACATGGACCATATAAATCAGTAGCCGCCTGCAATGAATAGTAAGCTGCATCTGCGTATTGTGAGCCGGAAGTAAGATAGAATGAGTTATTACGATAAGCAATCATTCGTGCTTTCGCCATAGTAACACTGGCTACATTATAAGCGAAACCGAAATCATTGGTTCCTGCCCCACCTACACATAAGAGGTAGTACCAGAAATTTTGTACTCCACTGTTGTAGTGAACACCGCCATTGTCACCTGCACCGGTATACCAGTTTGTTCCGAGGTATGTATCAGGATCACCTGCGAGGTTTGGATTATTCATGTAACGGATTCCATCGCCGGGGGTAGCCGGAGTATAGCTTTGATCAGCCATTGTCCAGTTCGCCTGCGCAGGACGTGCAAAGAAATCAACCGTTACACCAAAGATATCAGAGAACGACTCATTCAACGCACCAGACTGATACGAGTAGACAAGATTAGAAGAGAAGTTAGTTACACCGTGAGTTAATTCATGTGCTACAATATCCAGTTCGGTAAGTGGAGAGAAAGTAGAACCATCTCCATCACCATAAGTCATTACAGATCCATTCCAGAATGCATTGTTGTACGCGCTGCTATAGTGAATATACGAACGAAGAACAGCACCGGCATTATTGTAGCTATTTCGACCATGAACACCGAAGTAATAATCATATGTTTTCTGTGTTCCCCAATGTGCATCATAAGCTGCATTGTCCTGGTTGGTTGTAACATTCCAGAGGTTATCCGTGTCAGTGAAATCAACAGCAGCAGCATAACTTGTTCCGTTATTTAAATCGTATGTCTCAACTCCACCACCTCTTGAAAAATCACGCAAACGATAATTTCCGGCACTTACACTGTCCGTTTGCATAGTTTGTGTTCCGCTGTAACGGGTAACACCTGTCCCATTAACCGTAATTGTACAAATTCTGTTTTCTTTGAAAATAATTTCTCCGGTTTGCGCATTCACATAAATATACCAGCGCTCATGTGGCTCCATTGCATAGATATCAAATCTCCAGCAAAGGGTATTTTCTTTCGATGCGTTAAACTCCACTTTTGGTAACACAACGAGTTCTCCTTTCGGATAGGCACTGCCGTGATTATGTCCGGAAAGAATCTCCTGTTCAGCAGCTGAAGACTGCCAGAGATATTTGGTAGCACCAATTGCTCTCAGTGCTGCATCCAATGCTGCCTTTTCATTCAATGCAGGATTGGTGTTCAATTGCAGTCCACGGAAGAACATTCCATTTGCTGATACAATGTTTCCCTGCTTAAGGTGAAGGATGTACTCACCGGTAATTACTTTCACATTGTTGTAATACTGCTGATAGCGGGCATGTTGCATTCCCAGATCATCGGCATCCGTACGGATCAGTTGCCATGAATCAGCTGCTCCACTCTGCAATACTTGTCGCATCGCTTCCATTCCGGAAGTTCCTGCAACAAATGCACCTTGTTTAAATTTCACATACAATGGTGCAGTTGTGCGATCATCGTAACGCAACATTTCTGCCGAAGGATGTAGTCTTTCAGCATTTGACCCTGTAACTACCTGTGCATGTGTTGTAGTCATGCCCAGGGCTAACAGACAGCCCAGTAGGATTTTTTTCATAAGAGTGTATTGTTTTGGTTTTATTTCGGCAGGTGAATCTCCAACGTTCAAAAAAGTGGAGATTTGTTTAGGGATCGTAAATGTAGGGAATAGGTCATTACGATCCTAATGATTTCTCAGGAGAAACCATCGGAAATTATGAGCCGTAAATTGTGAAATCCCTTCTAGCGAATACTTGTGAACCGGATTCGATTCACGACAGCATTATCCATCTGAAATACAGCAATATAAACGCCGGCGCCGGGTACTTTGGCCTGAAAAATTCCGTTCGGTTCAATGAGGTCGGTTGCTACTAACTTCCCTTCCAACGTGAAAATTTTAACCTCCAAACGAGATGCGCATTCCGTTTGAAACAATCCGTTCTCCAGCAAATTTATGCAGGAAGATTCACCCATATGTTCAACCGCAGAAGTAGCAGTAACATTGACCGCTTGAGTCATTGTATCAGTTGTACATCCATTGTTTACAATCAGGTTGACCTGATAAATTCCGGAGGTAGAATAGATATGCTGTGGCAAACTATCCGAGGAAGTGTTTCCATCTCCGAAGTCCCAGAAATACGAAGTACCATTCACAGACTGGTTATTAAACTGAACATTGAGTCCGTTCGCAGTTGAGGAGAATTGCGCCACAACATCGTAGTCGCCGATATTCCATGTATCCAGGCTATCAAAAACAGTTTGAAATGCCATTTGTTGAAGATGTGATGCTACAGGTGTAGAAAGTCCGGCTGTATACGAAGCCCCTACCGGTGACTGGCGGAAAATCGTAGCATAAAATACACATGCCGCAAGATAAGTACCGGTCACATCAGGATGACTATTATCGGATACCCACAGATTGATAGTAGAATCTGTATTCCAGCTTCGTTCCCATGCCTCACCCACAGGAGCCACCAATGCATTATTATCATCCGCCATCTTCACATATGAATCGCGAAGTTGTTCCTGCATGCCGGTGAACGTACAAACAGGAGGCCAAAACGCACAATTCGATGCGTCGCCGTATTTCCTTCCCCAGGTCATGTAGAATACCGTTTCTGTACATTGATTATTGACATGAATCAAGCTATCGAGATAACGGGCATATGGATATACCTCCACCTCCACTTGTGATTGAGGAAAAGAAGGGCGCTGACTTTGTTCCTGCAATACTACATAGTCCCAATCCATCGAATCAATCATCGACAATGTCGGGGCATACACAGTGTGTAACTCAAAGGTATAACCTCCGGGATTTACAGCATATACCTGAGCCGTATCACCCATACTCAAAGAAAGCTGAGAAATTACCGAAGCAAGATTATTTGCAGCAGTGTAACTGTTTCCCACCAACAGGATTTTAGTGGTTTGAGCCGGCAAACAATTCGACAATAGAGTCAGAATGGTGATAATCAATCCTCTTTTCATACAAACAAAATTAGGGGATTTTTTCAAGATGAATGATTGTGTCCACTATTTTTACAATCAAAAGATATTATAAAATGGAATATAGAAAATTTGGCAATACCGGCTTACAGATCAGCGCACTTTCATTTGGCAGCTGGCTCACCTTTGGGAAACAGATAGAAGATAATATCAGCGAAACGTTGATGGCAAAAGCGTATGATGCAGGTATCAATTTCTTCGACAATGCCGAAATCTATGCACGCGGACAGAGTGAAATTGTGATGGGAAATGCTTTAAAAAAGCTCAACTGGACGCGCAGTTCATTTATGGTATCCAGCAAAGTGTTTTTCGGCTTTGAAGAGAATAAACCGAATCAACGTGGATTAAGTCGCAAACACATACTGGAAGGCTGTGATGCAGCGCTCAAACGTTTGCAGGTAGATTATATTGATCTTTACTTCTGTCACCGGCCGGATAAAAACACACCCATCCTCGAAACGGTGCAGGCAATGAATACTCTCATTCAACAGGGAAAAATTTTATACTGGGGAACCTCTGAATGGAGCGCACAGGAAATTCTGCAGGCTCATCTGGAAGCGGAAAAGCATCATCTTATTGCACCGGTGATGGAGCAACCACAGTACAATTTGTTCGAGCGTAAAAAATTAGAAGACGATTATCTCCACATCTTTCGCTATCAGGGAATGGGAACTACCATCTGGTCGCCGCTTTCGTCAGGGCTGTTGAGTGGTAAATATCTGGGAGAAGCCGGTGATACACGCTTGAGCATGCAAGGAATGGATTGGCTTCGCGAACGGAACATTACCCCTGAAAGACTGGAAAAAGTGAAGAGTCTTAAAAAGGTATCAGATGATTTGGGCATCAGTATTTCGCAAATGGCCATTGCCTGGTGTCTGAAAAACCCGAATGTAAGTACAGCTATTCTGGGTGCCAGTAAGGTGGAGCAGCTGGATGAAAATCTGCGGTCGCTGGATGCTGTTTCGTTGCTGACAGATGAGGTTATGAGCCGGTTAGATGTTATTATGGATAACAAACCGGTATTGCCGGAGTACTAAACAGGCAAAATAAAGGTATCCCCTTTTGCTTCGAAGTGTAAAACAGACTACTATTGTACCAACCTGACTGACCAACTGTGAAGTATTCCAAAATTGATATTGGTGATACCAGCCTCCATTATATGGAAGAGGGTCACGGCTCCCCAATTCTTTTCGTACACGGCGCCGCCGCAAGCATGATTCATGGACAATATCTTTCTGCTTATCTCAGCAAAGGTTATCGGTTTATCAGTCTGAGTCAGCGATTCCACCTGCCGAATGATCCTCAGGCAGCAGGTCATTACAATGCAGATCAACATGCGAATGATCTCATTCGATTCATTGAAGCACTGGATTTACCGCCCTGCAAAGTCATCGCCCATAGTTACGGCTGTTCGGTTGTACTAACTGCTGCGTCTATCCGAAAAGAACTGTTTACGAAGATTGTACTTGCAGAACCCAGTCTGGCTTTTCTGATCAACGACGAAGAAAAATATCTGTCATTAAGAGAAGAAAGAGCAGATGCATTTCGACGAATCCGCGTCTGCTTCGACGAAGGTAAATCAGCCGATGCTGTAGCCACACTCATGAGATATGCCAACGGATCCCGGGGATTTATTGCATTTCCAGAGCAAATCCGCTGGGACATGACCGCGAATGCAAGTGCCTTACAAAGGATGATCACGGAGCAGCAGCCTTCGACATTGAATGCCGATATGCTAAAAAAGATCACAGCTCCCATCACAATTTTACTGGGTAAACATTGCATCCCGATGTATAAAGCTGTCGCAGATGAATTCTCAGCCCTTCTTCCCTCCACTACCATCAAGATCATCGAAAACGCAGCACACGACCTGGTTTACACTCAACCACGCCTCATTTTTCCTCATATCAACTGATTCAAACTAACCAACACTGGGTTAGATGTAAGTTCGGCAGTTATTTCTATCACTTTCCGTGGCAGATTCCGCTATCTTATCCGTTATGGAAAGAAAGCTGCTATTGCTGATCACACTGTTGGTGTATAGTGCCGGATTCAGCCAGGTGCCTGTTTGGACCTCTAAAGGAATTGGTGGCGGAGGTGCATTTTTTAGTCCTGTCATCTCCCCGCACGACAAAAACGAAATCTGGGTCAGTTCAGACATGAGCGGATTTTACCGAAGCACCCAATTCGGACAATCATGGTCGCTGATACATGCTGAAGAACTTCAGGGCGGCACCACAGTCTCTTTATCCTTCACCTCCAATCCGGATTCCATATTCGCCATTGACCATGCTGCCCAAAACGGAATCGACATGAGTCGCCCTGTAGTCAGTACAGATGGCGGAACAACATGGAACTCACTTCCCGACCCATCTAACGGTGAAGCCTATACGATATATGCTGATCCAAACCGGACAGATACTTACTTTCTTGCCGGATACGATAAGCTCTGGTTCACCAACAACAACGGAACCAACTATCAGCTCATCTACACCTTCAGCAACGGAGGAAATGGTATTCACCTTGCAGGAGCATTCTTCGACGGCAACTTCATTTACGTTGGTACATCAGCCGGGATGCTCTACTCGGGAAACGGCGGAAGTTTATGGATACCCATGACCTTACCCGGATGGCCTGCCGGAATGGGAATGGGATCATTTGCCGGAGCTAGAGATGGCAACGCTGTTAAATTATACGCCACCGCATTCCCACAAATCGATTTATATGCAGGAATCACCGGAGCCGACTTCAGTGCAAGTGCAGGCATCTACTCCTGCGATGGAGCATCCACCAGCTGGACACAACGCATGAACGGCATCTCCACCAACCATAAACTATTTTTTGTAGGCTGCGCACTTAACGACATCAACACTGTTTATGCCGGTGGAGGAGATCAGACCAACGGCGTTCCGGTCATTTACAAAACTACCACAGCAGGAACATCCTGGACAAACACCTTTCTCACCACACTCAACAATAATATTATTACAGGCTGGAGTGGAGACGGAGGAGATCGCGGCTGGGGATACGGAGAATATGTACTGGGATTAACAGTAGCACAAAACGATAAAAATCAACTCGCCTTCACAGATCTTGGATTTGTACATGTAAGCACCAATGGAGGCACTAGCTGGAAGCAAGCTTATGTTGATGATGCTGATGAAAACCTGAATGGTGTAAATACTCCGGTATTAAAATCTTATAACGGTATCGGCTTAGAGAACACCTCCCACTGGATGCTTTGCTGGAACACCAACCAACAACTCTTCAGTGCCGCATCAGACATCAATGGAATCAGAAGTGACGATGGCGGAGAAAGCTGGAGAATGGCTGCAGCAACAACACAGAACACCACCTACTATGTACTCAAGCATCCTGTCAGTTCTGTACTCTATGCTGCCACCTCCACCGTACACGATATGTATCAGACAACCTATCTCACCGATGCACGAGTTGATCCGGGTTTAGGAACGATCAGATACAGCAATAACAACGGAGGAACATGGACAACACTACACGACTTCAATCATCCTGTAATCTGGTTAGCTGCTGACCCAACAAACAGCAACCGATTATTCGCCTCAGTGATACACTATGCCATGGGTGTTGGAGAAGGTGGAATTTGGAAAACAGAAAATTTAAATGCAGGCGCAGCGAGTACTTGGGTAAAACTAAATAATCCTCCACGCACCGAAGGACATCCCTTCAATATACATGTACTCAACGACGGGAGTCTGGTCGCCAGTTACTCCGCCCGACGCGATCAGGCCGGTGCATTCACTGCATCATCAGGTGTATTCTACTTACCCGCAGGCAGCACAACCTGGAGTGACCGAAGCGATGCAGGAATGATGTATTACACCAAAGATATTGTGATTGATCCCACTGATCCCACACAAAACACCTGGTACGCCGGAGTATGGAGTGGCTGGGGCGGACCACCCAACGGACTCGGCGGACTCTATAAAACGACCAATCGCGGACAAAGCTGGACAAGAATCTTTAACAGTGCAGATCGTGTCAGCTCCATCAGTTTCCATCCATCCAACAATGGTGAAGCATGGATCACCACAGAAACATCAGGTTTATGGAAAGCAACAGGAATGAATACAGCCAATCCTAACTTCCAGCGAGATCAAAACTTCCCATTCAAACAACCGGAAAGAGTTTTCTTCCACAACAACGAAATGTGGGTCACTACATTTGGAGGAGGATTATTCAAATCACCAATAACGCCAACCGGAATCACTGAAATACAGTTTTCAAAATATGTACAATTCACCAACCCCAACAATGGCATATTTAATTTAACCGTAAAAACACCGGTAGACAAAATCTATATTTCGGATATGCTTGGCCGTTATATCACCGAACTACCTACAACAGGAGGATTAGTACAGCTTCCACATATCGAAAAAGGAATTTATTTTATTACGATTGCCGTCGGAGGAAAACAAACGGGAAGTCAAATGGTAATACATTGACAGGAGATCAGATACAAATAACCCTGATTTACGTTTTCCCCTCTGAAAAAGCGGCTTCTCAGAGGGGAAAATAATTTTCCTGAAATCCATCACTTTTTCCCGCCAACGTTCTTTTTCCTCTATTAGTTCATTTCCGGCTGGAAACAAAACTTTTTAGGGTTTATTTTTTCGCACCCACAATTTGTTGAAAAATGAACCCTAATGTGAAAAAATACCCCTTGGGTTCAACGATATCTTTAACGTGATTTGTACCCGGTTCAGCTGCTGCTCACCTTTGTTGAGAAAAGCGCTGGTTTTCAAACTCATCTGATCTTACCGGATACTTAAAAACAGCGTCTTCGCGTTGTAGGGATAATCGTCGCTCCAATCGAAGGCAATAATTGCGAATCTGAACCTAAATATAGTAGTACTAACCTTGTTTTAACCTTACAAACACACAGCAGATATGTTCGTTATAAAAAGAGACGGCAAAAAGGAGACGGTGAAATTTGATAAAATCACCGCACGAGTTCAGAAACTGTGCTATGGCCTATCGCCCGACCACGTTCAAGCCATTCTGGTAGCTCAGAAGGTAATTGAAGGTGTGTATGATGGCGTGACCACCACTGAACTGGACAACCTGGCGGCGGAGACAGCAGCCTCTCTTACCACGCGACACCCTGATTTTGCATTACTTGCATCCAGGATCGCTATTTCCAATCTACACAAGAACACGAAAAAGTCCTTCTCTGAAACGATGAAGGATTTGTACGAATACATTGATCCTAAGACGGGTAAGAAAGCACCCCTCGTTTCTGATGAAGCGATGGAGGTCATCAATACCCATGCGGATCTCCTGGACTCTACTATTATATATGACCGGGATTTCGGGTATGATTACTTCGGTTTCAAGACGCTGGAGAAGTCTTACCTCCTGAAACTCAACAATAAAGTGGTTGAGCGTCCTCAGCACATGTTGATGCGCGTTTCGGTGGGTATTCACCTGAACGACATCGATGCGGTCATTGAGACTTACAATCTCATGAGCGAGCGTTGGTTTACGCATGCCACACCAACTTTATTCAATTCTGGTACACCAAAGCCGCAATTGAGCTCTTGTTTCCTGTTGCAGATGCAATCGGACAGTATTGAGGGAATCTACAATACGCTGAAGCAAACTGCACAGATTTCACAGAGTGCAGGTGGTATTGGTCTAAGCATCCACAATGTACGTGCTACAGGATCGTATATCCGCGGCACAAACGGCACCAGCAATGGTATTGTTCCGATGTTGCGTGTATTCAACGATACAGCGCGTTACGTTGATCAGGGTGGTGGAAAACGCAAAGGATCATTTGCTGTATATCTGGAGCCATGGCATGCTGATATTTTCGAATTCCTGGAGTTAAAGAAAAACCATGGTAAGGAAGAAATCCGCGCCCGTGATTTGTTCTACGCACTGTGGGTTCCGGATCTGTTCATGAAGCGTGTGAAAGAAGAAGGCGAATGGAGTTTATTCTGCCCGAATGAAGCTCCTGGTCTGGCTGATTGCTATGGAATGGAGTTTGAGTTACTCTACACCAAGTATGAAGAGGAAGGCCGTGCACGTCGTACTATTCCAGCGCGTGAATTATGGACAGCCGTTCTCGAATCACAAATTGAATCAGGAACACCGTATATCCTTTACAAAGACGCCTGCAACGAAAAGAGCAACCAGAAGAATCTGGGAACAATCAAGAGTTCGAATCTTTGCACGGAGATTGTTGAATACACAGCAGCAGATGAAGTTGCAGTATGTAACCTTGCTTCTATTGCATTACCTCGTTTTGTAACGAACGGTTCGTTTGATCATCAGAAATTGTTTGAGATCACTTACGTAGCTACCAAGAACCTGAACCGCATCATCGATGTGAACTACTATCCGATTGAAGAAGCGCGCAATAGTAATATGCGTCATCGTCCGATCGGAATTGGTGTGCAGGGATTGGCCGATGCGTTTATCCTGATGCGTTATCCGTTTGAAAGTGAAGATGCACGTCGACTCAACCGTGAAATTTTCGAGACCATCTATTATGCTGCAATGACTGCATCTAAAGATTTGGCGAAAGTGGAAGGTCCTTATTCAACATTCGAAGGTTCACCTGTATCACAAGGCATCTTCCAGTTTGATATGTGGAATGTAAAACCAACAGATCGTTGGGAATGGGATGTGTTACGTGAAGAGGTGAAAAAGCATGGTGTACGCAACTCGTTGTTACTTGCTCCAATGCCAACAGCTTCTACCTCACAGATTCTCGGAAATAACGAGTGCTTTGAGCCATACACCACCAACATTTACAACCGTCGCGTATTAAGTGGTGAATTCATTGTTGTAAATAAACATCTACTCATGGATCTAGTTCGATTGAACCTCTGGAACAACGACATGAAGAATAAAATCATCGCTGCCAACGGATCTGTACAACATATTGCTGAAATTCCACAGGAGATCAAAGAACTCTACAAAACAGTGTGGGAAATCAAGCAACGTACGATCATCGATATGGCCGCAGAGCGTGGAGCATATATCTGCCAGAGTCAATCATTGAATCTGTTCATTGCTGAACCAAACTTTGCGAAACTCACATCGATGCATTTCTATGCATGGGAGCGTGGTCTCAAAACCGGCATGTATTATCTGCGTACTAAACCTGCTGCAAGCGCTATCAAGTTTACAGTAGACAAGCAATATGAAATGACGCCTCACCCGGCAGAAGCTGTAATGGCTACAACCACTACTACTGCTGCTTCATCGGTAACCAGTGTACAAGGTGCTACCCAAGTGGCAAACGACTTCACGGATGATGCACCAAGTGCTGCT
>JBIIRF010000268.1:0-3977 GCA_044341715.1 Bacteroidia bacterium
CGAAAAGATTCTGCCAAGGATACTCAGTCACCACTCTAACGTTGAGGCGGTACCGTTGATCAGCACAGGCATACGCATCACGCACATATACTTCACGACCGGTCAGGTAGGCCTGCAGACGGGTAAACATATGATCAAACTTCGCTGCATCAAACTTAATATTGATATCGCCCCACCAAACGGTTTTCTCCGTCTCTGCATCAAGCACAGTAAATTTATCTTTCGGAGACCGGCCGGTAAACTCTCCGGTATCAATAGCAAGTGCACCGGTATCGGTGAGTTCGCCCATACCCTGAAGGATGGTTTCTTCCACTAATTCAGGAGTGGTCAGATTCCAATAAGCTGATCCCACGTTTCCGAGTCCCAGGTCTGCGATAGATGCATTGGGGTTCTTAATTCCGTATTCGTTCATAGTTTTATAAGAGTGGCGCAAATTTACGTTAAATATTAGCGGCTTGTCAACTTTTTCGCCTGATACGTATCAAGGTTTAAAGCGGTTTCTGGCATTTTCATTGATTTGGATCAACTCCCTGCTTTTCATGGTATTACGCAATCCGGCAATGAAATCACCTTGTTCTGAGGCAGTTAACTCTTCCATGTTGAAACAACAATCTACTTCACCTTCCCGACCCCAGGGAATCATAACATAAGCCGGCATTTTTCCTGTACGGGTTTTAAACTCAGCAATGTACCTATCCAGCGACTGTTTCGCATCCGGATCGGTCCCTGCTCCAATACTGATAAAGGAAACAACCAGGCGGAAATTATCGGGACCGGCTTTTGCTTCTTCACGGGTCCAGGATTTAGATGTATTCACAGTTTGGGGGTTAGATGTAGCCGGAGTTGCTGAAGATGTTGCAGCAGGTTTAGTTTCTGCAGAAGCCCCGCCTGCGGAATTTTCTTTTGTCTTGCAGGAAGATGCCGATAGAAACACAGCCGAAATAAGTATCAGAATGGAATGTTGCATAATGGTCTAAAGTACTATTTTTCCTTTTTATTGTACGATGTCAGGAAATCGTTTTTTGAACCGGTGTTGAAAACGCCAAAACCAGCCAACCCGCCACAAACATCAATCCGCCAATCGGCGTAATCGGGCCAACCCACAAAACATTAATATCCAACAAGTTTCTAAGCGAAAGCAGATAAACCGACCCGCTAAAACAGAGAATACCGGCCATGAATAAATAAGCAGCCCGGCTCACCGATTTTTCAGAACGATGTGGATAGGCAAATGCAGCGATAATAATTCCAACCGCATGATAAAACTGATACCGAACGGCAGTCTCCCAGTTCAGCAATGCCTTTTCATCAATTAATTCTTTCAGTTTATGTGCACCGAAAGCCCCCAGAATAACAGCCAAAGCTGCCAATATTGCTCCTATTCGAAGAAGTTTTGAATTCATAAAGCAAAGATAGGCACGATTCGTTAGGAATTTTGGTGATAGATAAATCCGAGGTGGCATGCGAGCTAGTGTGTTGATGTGAACTTGCGGAAGCTAGCCTTTAGCCCTTGGCGGCTGGCGGCTGGCTACTGGCTTTTGGCCTCTGGCTTTTAGCTCTGTGCAGTGGTGGAATGGTATATCGTGAACGAAAGTGAACTTACGCAAACTTACATTAGACCTCGCCGCGCTCGTTGCGCAACCGCCGCTGTCGCTGCGTTTAAGCCACCACCTACCTGTACATAGTAACACTAGTATTTCCTCACTTTCCGCGTAATCATGTAATTAGTGTTCCATTTGTAAATTTATGTAATTGAATCTTTATGGTCGTTTATATAGTTTTTCTTAAGGGTACAGGAATTAAAAACTTATTGTCCACTTGTCCTGCAGAGGTGGTTATTACTCCATAAAAAAAGGCCACCTGGTGGGGTGACCTTTTATTGAAGGATTGGACGTATTAACGACGAGCATTCATGTACTCGTTGAGTTCTTCGATAGAGCTTTCGAAAGTGAAAGCATCGTTTACTTTGAAGTAGTTGCCGATATCATAGGTACGATCGTAAGCGAATTTAGCGAAATCGAGACGGGTTTGTTCGAAGGTGAACTGCAACATGATTTGCTTCACTTGTGAAACGAACATGCAGCGGTCCTGCAATACTTGTTTAGCGATCGTGAACTTTGTTTCTTCAAATGTTTTTGAAGAGATGGTTTGATTCAATGCGCCGAAGTCTTCGGGACTCATCGGCACCGGACAACCAATCGGACCATTATAACCCGGCAGATAAACAATCGGAGCCGGTGCAGGAGGTGGTGGCGGAGGAGTATTCATTCCACCCGAAGTAGTGGTAGTAGTGGTAGTATGTGTAACTGTTGTCTGGCTGCTTTGCTGCGTCATGGTACCATCTGTACCTGTAACGCTGATATTGATACCACCGCCCATTCCATCTACATTCATACCCATGTTGATATTTACCGTTTCTGCATTTCCAGCAGGAGTACCTGTAGTAGTTGTAGTTGTAGTAACGGTCTGTGAACTTTCAACAGGCACAGGTTGTGCAACAGGGTTCGCGTGGTAAACAACTTCTGTTTGCGTTGGAGCAGTACGTGGAGCTTCCGCCAGTGGAACTGCACTCATAAAACGTAATACATATTCACCTTTGTTGTTCTTTTTAATCACATAGGTGTTTTCCATTCCCAGTTGTAAAGCGAGATTGAAATTTTTCTCGCCGAGGGCGGTACTTTCAAAAATCACTTTCAACTTGTAAAACTCCGCATTGAGTCCCGTTATTTTCACGTTTGTTTCGGGTTTCTCATTCTGACGGATACCATTCAGAATAGCGGTAAATCGCTCACCATTTTCAGTGAACAAAATTGCATTGGAGGTCTGCGCCTGGCTGTAGAAAGCCATCATAAGGCCCAGCGCCAGCATGAATAATTTTTTCATAAGATTTGTCCGGTTATTTTTTTTCGAAGTATCTCAACTGTTGTGCCAAAGGTAAGTCAAGATTTTTTGCCCTCCTAACTTTTATACCTTCGTGGTCTGAAACTTATTATGAAAACGATCCTCCTGCTAGGGGCCGGAAAATCCTCCGGTTCGCTTATTCAATACCTACTTCAACGTGCTGAAAACAAAGGTTTTACGTTAATTATTGGCGACAAAGACCCGGCAGCAGCTGAAGAAAAAATTAACAATCACCCTTTCGGAAAGGCCATCGGATTTGATATTAACAACGCCGCCCAACGCCATGAAGAGATCATGAAAGCGGACCTGGTGATTTCTTTATTGCCACCTGCATTGCATCTGCCTGCTGCTGAAGATTGTTTGCGCCTGGGGAAAAATCTGGTGACCGCCAGCTATATCTCACCGGAGATAAAAGCACTCCATACTGCTGCCGAAGAAAAAGGATTATTGTTTTTAAATGAATGCGGATTAGATCCCGGAATTGATCATATGTCGGCCATGGAAATTATACACCGGCTCAAAGCATCCGGAGCTGAGTTAACCGCCTTTAAATCGTATACAGGAGGACTTGTAGCACCCGAGTCGAATGATAATCCCTGGGGATACAAGTTCACCTGGAATCCACGCAATGTGATTCTTGCCGGACAAGGAACAGCACGATACATACAAGACGGCAAATACCACTACATCCCCTACCCTCGCCTCTTCAGTGAGTCCACCAAAATTTCGGTAGAAGGACACGGACGATTTGACGGATATGCCAACCGTGATAGTTTATCATACCGCCACCATTACGGCATCGATGAGATTCCGACGATGTTACGAGGCACCTTACGACACGAAGGATTCTGCAGCGCATGGCAGGTATTTGTCATACTCGGCATCACCGACGATAGCTTCATCATGGAGAACACGGAAAACATGACCTACCGTCAATTCATTGAAGCCTTCGTTCCGGTCTCGGTACAAGGAGCAGATCTCGAAGAAAAAATCAGTCATTACTGCCGCGTAGATCCGGAAGGTCCGGCCATGGAACGCATTCGAAGCACGGGCATTCTCGAAGAAACAAAAATCGG
>JBIIRF010000269.1:0-3972 GCA_044341715.1 Bacteroidia bacterium
CCGAGATTGTAGCCTCTGATCTAAGTGCAGGAATAAAAAAGATGGAGGCTGCATTGAAAAACGGCATCGCTTTTCGTTCTCAGTTAGCAGTACTTCAGGCTGAGGAAATCCGAAATCGCCAACGTAAAACGGAACTTAAACAAACTCGTCTTTCTCTTTTGAATTCTTTGTCGTTGTTTTCCGGTATTGAATACGCGGAATCGGTACAATTTCAGAAACCTGTATCGGTTGCAACGCTTCCTACAGAAAAACCAACAATTGTTCGTCCGGAATTGAATCTTTATAAACAGCAGGAAGAACTCTCGCTCGCTCAGCGGAAACAACTTGGGGTGAAGAGTTTGCCAAAACTGAGTTTGTTCGCACAGGGAGGTTATGGTCGTCCCGGACTCAATATGCTTGATAATGATTTCGCGTGGTTTTATATCGCCGGTGCTCGTCTGAACTGGAACCTGGGTGCTTTGTATTCTCTGCGTGCTGAACGACAAGTGAATTCGATTTCCCGTAGCAGCATCAATGTACAACGCGAACTTTATTTGCTAAATGCCAATGTAACGGTAGAGCAGTACCGCAATGACATCACCAAATACACCACACTGCTCAGCGACGACCGCGAACTGGTTTCATTACGGGAAGAAATCAAACGTTCCGCAAAGGCGCAGCTCGATAATGGGGTGATCACTTCTTCAGATTATTTGCGTGAAGTAAATGCAGCTGATCAGGCACGTCAACAACAGCTGCTGCATGAACTTCAGCTCTTACAAACCCAACTTGATTATTCCGACTACCTCTCTCAATCAAAATAAAATCTGAAATACTTTCATTACGATGAACATGAAAAAAATATCTCTCCTCTTTCTGGCCCTTTGTTCAACAGTGTTGATCTCCTGTAAAAGCGGGAACGGTGATTTCGATGCCTCCGGTACCTTCGAAGCCAATGAAGTGATTGTGTCTGCTGAAACTGCAGGTAAAATTCTGGACTTCGCTGCGGAAGAAGGCACAAAACTTGAAAAGAATCAGGTGGCCGTTGTCATTGATCCGACAAATCTGCAATTACAATCAGAGCAGGTGGAGGCGAGTATTAACGCCCTCGGTGAAAAAACCAGTGATCTTTCCCCATACATCCGTACGCTTGAACAGCAAATCGAAATTCAGAAAACACAGGTAAGCGCACTCGAAAGAGAACGTACACGTTTTGCTAACCTCTTAAAGGAAGATGCTGCTACAGGTAAACAACTCGACGATATCGAGACACAGTTAAAAGTCGCGAAAGAACAGCTGGCCTTATCTCAACGACAATTGGATCAGCAGAAAGCTACCATCGGTACTCAGAATCGTTCTGTACTGAGTGAACAAGCTCCATTAAGCAAACGCAAAGCGCAGATTGATGATCAGCTGAATCGCACGAAAGTGATGAATCCGGTGGCGGGTACTGTGTTGACTTCTTATGCGGAAGCAGGGGAGATGACGGCTCCGGGAAAGGCACTGTATAAAGTGGCTGATCTAACGGTGATGGACCTACGAGCTTATATTTCCGGTGATCAGTTTGCGCAGGTGAAGATCGGTCAAACGGTGAAAGTTTTTATCGATAACGGAAAGGACGATTACAAGGAGATACCTGGTACTGTATCCTGGATCAGCGATAAAGCGGAATTTACACCAAAAGCAATTCAAACGAAGGACGAGCGCGCTCATCTTGTTTATGCCACCAGAATTCGTGTGAAGAACGATGGTTCTGTGAAAGTGGGAATGTACGGTGAAGTAAAATTCTGATCATGTCGGCAGCCATAACGGTAACGAACCTACGTAAATCGTACACCAACGGAAAAGAAACCGTGGAGGCGCTTCATCCGGTGACGTTTAGTGTCAACAGAGGAGAACTCTTCGGACTCATTGGTCCTGATGGTGCCGGTAAAACGACACTTATCCGGTTGCTCACTACACTGATTCTTGCGGATGATGGAGTGGCTACTGTAGATGGTTTTGATGTAGTGAATGATTTCGCGGAGATTCGTAAACGTGTGGGTTATATGCCTGGAAAATTCTCGCTCTATCAGGATCTGAGTGTAAGAGAGAACCTGGATTTCTTCGCGACTATTTTCAAAACCACCGTTGAGGAAAATTATCATCTTATCAAAGATATTTACGATCAACTGGCGCCCTTTGCTGATCGTCCTGCAGGTAAACTAAGTGGAGGGATGAAACAAAAACTGGCACTCTGCTGTGCACTCATTCACAAACCCAGTGTATTGTTCCTCGATGAACCTACTACGGGCGTAGATGCAGTTTCGCGAAAGGAGTTCTGGGAGATGCTGGATCGTCTGAAGAAACAAGGGATCACGATTCTTGTAAGTACACCATACATGGACGAAGCATCCCGATGCGACAGAGTAGCTTTGATGCAAGAAGGGAAGTTTATGGAAGTAGATAGTCCTGACCATATCACCGGCAGATATAAACAACCACTCTTCGCTGTTAAAGGCCAGGATATGTACCAACTGCTTCACAGGCTTAAAGCACTTCCTTCTGTGCTCCTGGCTTATCCCTTTGGTGAATACCACCATGTAGTGATGAGACAGCAGAAGATGAGCAGCGAAGAAGCAAAACAACTGCTTGGTCTGCAAAACGAAGAGCTTGTAGTGGTGGCAGCAGATATTGAAGATTGTTTTATTTATTCCATGACCCAGCATTAAACCATGTCAGATAATTACGCCATAACAGCCCAACAACTTACCAAGCGGTTTGGCGATTTCACCGCAGTGGATGCTATCACTTTTAAAGTGAACAAGGGCGAAATATTCGGTTTCCTTGGTGCTAACGGAGCCGGAAAGACCACTGCCATGCGTATGCTTTGTGGATTGAGTAAACCTACTTCCGGTAAAGCGACGGTGGCCGGGTTTGATGTTACGACACAACCCGAGGAGATTAAAAAAAATATCGGGTATATGAGTCAGAAGTTTTCGTTGTATGACGATCTGACGGTATATGAGAATATTCGCTTTTATGCCGGGATTTACGGACTCAGCGATAAAGCTATCAAGGACCGTAGCGAAAAATTGTTACACGAACTTCAACTCCATCCGGAACGAGATAAGTTAGTTAAGTCGTTGCCGTTAGGGTGGAAGCAGAAACTCGCTTTTTCTATTGCCATCATTCATGATCCAGCTATTGTATTTCTCGATGAACCTACCGGCGGTGTTGATCCGCTCACCAGACGAGAATTCTGGGAGATGATGTATGCTTCTGCAGCGCAAGGTACCACCATCTTCGTAACTACACACTACATGGATGAAGCCGAATATTGTAATCGTGTATCCATTATGGTTGATGGGAAGATTGCTGCGCTTGATACTCCGTCGAATCTGCGTAAACAATTCGATACTCATCATATGAACGATGTATTTCTCACCCTTGCCCGCGGCGCACAACGTCAGGCAGATTAAACAACACCATGAAAGAACAATTCATTGCCTTTGTACGGAAAGAATGGTATCACATATGGCGTGATAAGAAAACATTGTTCATCCTGTTCGGTATGCCCATTGTGCAGATCATCATTTTCGGATTTGCATTGACCAATGAAATTAAGAACTCGCGTATTGCAGTGGTTGATATGAGTCATGATGGTGCTTCTGCACAACTCTTGCAACGCATTGAAGCAAGTCAGTATTTCGATATCGAAGAGAATCTTCAGGGTGCCAACGAAGCCGACGCCGCTTTTAAACGTGGTAAAGTAAAACTGGTGGTGGTGATACCGGAGAATTTTGCATCCGATCTTCTTCACAAAAACAAAGCATCTGTACAGGTAATAGCCGATGCCAGTGATCCGAATACAGGAACTACGCTCACCAATTATGTGCAAGCTATCACCGGCGATTTTCAAAATGAATTGAATGAAGGACGAAAACTTCCTTACACGATCACACCGGAAGTACGGATGTTGTACAATCCGCAATTGAAAGGAGCATATAATTT
>JBIIRF010000270.1:0-3963 GCA_044341715.1 Bacteroidia bacterium
CGAGGCTCTGAAGGGTTTCAACATAACGATTTATGAACGATGCCAGCTGCTTTCTCCGGTACTGCATCACCCAACGCGGATGAGGCAATGCCACAATCCTTTCAAACCAACCCTCTTCCTGATTTAACCCATTGAAATATTTAAAGTTATCTCCCTCTCCAATGCAAACTGCCACTTTCTTACTGGCCCCGATATTGATTTGCTGCTGCATAGTTTTCAACACGAAGGGGCGCACCGCTGATTCTAAATCCGGGTCATCGTAATAGTTGTAATTCTTTCCATTGAGTGTAAATCCCAACGGACAAACAGCCGTCAGGAAAAACCGCATGGCAAATTCTTTCAATCCGCCATAGGCTTCAATCATTGCATAGATAAACTCTGAACTTAACTCCCCTTTCATTTCAAAGGAATGATCGATGCCGGCAATTGTTTTCAGTCGAACCGGATCGGTGAATGAAATGCCTGTCACTCCGGAACCAAATCGTCCGGGATTGATACCAAACATGAAAATCCGCTGAGCCGGATCATTGTAATATGCTGCGTAAAACTGCCGTACTGCCTCCTTCACTGCCGGGGAACGATATGGAACCAGTACCTCTACACCGTCAGGCAGGTTCCCGTTAAATTTTAATCCGTTCAGAAAACGAATATTTTTCTCTGCAAAGGAAACGGTGTGTTTCATGTTGATAAACTATGGTTAAATCCCGGGGATTCCGCACGACAAAAATCTATTTTTATCGCGATGGATTATCTATTGTTAGCAATTATTGTATCGCCTCTGGATCCATTCCGTGATTTGCTGAGTTACCGGCTTGCGGAATGTGGTTGCGATATGTTTGAAGAAACGGAAGAAGGACTAAAAGCATACGCTCCCTTGCGTGATTACCAGCGGGAAGAGGCGAATGCGGTCTTTGACGAATGCCGCGAACTGGGTGCCACCATCGCTCTAACCGAGGAAGTAATCGCCTGGAAAAACTGGAACGAAGAATGGGAGAAGCAATATCAGCCTGAAATCATAGCAGATACCATCTATATCCGTGCTGATTTTCATCCACCAAATCCGGGTTTCCCAATGGAGATTCTCATTCAGCCCAGGATGGCTTTCGGGACCGGACACCATCCTACCACCTCGCAGGTGATGGAAATGATGCTGAAAATGGATTTCAAGGATAAAAAAGTGATCGATATGGGTTGCGGGACCGGCATTCTGGCCATTCAGGCGATGATGCAGGGAGCTTCGGAAGCAATTGCGATTGATAATGATCCCAATGCGGTGGAAAACACCCGTGATAATCTGATTAAAAATAATACCCTGCATACCCACGTTATAGAGGGCGATGCTTCGGCGCTGAAAGGGAAATACTGTGATGTGTTCATTGCGAATATCAACCGGAATATCATTCTGAACGATCTGGCCAACTATAAAGCTTGTATGCGTCCCGGAGCGGAGTTGATTACCTCCGGTTATTATGTGCAGGATCTCCCGATGATTCAGAAGAAAGCCGCTGAACTGGGCATTCACTATGTGGATCATACAGTGGACAAAGACTGGTGTTGCGCTTTGTTCAAATTATAAGTCTGCGACACATTGTAACAACCAACTCATCTGATTCGTCAAACAAATTGCATACATCGGCTTGACCGGTTTAAAATATACTCCTGAATGAATAGAATTATCCAACTCCTCACCTTTACCCTGCTCCTCTGCTCCTATCAATTGCAGGCACAGGCTCCAAAAACATTCAGCTCCGATCCGGCAGCTTTTTTCAAGGAGCTGAAAGGCTATATGGAACTGACCAATAAAAAGGAAACGGAAAAAGTAATGGATGCCTTCGAGGAGATGTGGCTCGAAGAACCAAAGTTCAGTGCTGATCAGCAGAAAATTATTATTGGTACGGCGAATAATATGTTGAAGAAAAGGATGAAACCGTATCCTGATTTCAGCAACTATGTGGGAGCGCTGATGTCGTTCATTAATTCCGGCCGAGATGTGCAGGTGTTTACGAATTGGCATAATAGTCTGGATAAAATGCTGCAGTCATCGTCGAAGCGGTACAGTGATTATATCGAAAACGTAGCCGGACTCTTTAAAGACAATATCCTCTACGAATCATCTTCCACCAGATGGATAGCCAGCACCGGCGATTATCTTTTTGAATTTGATACGGTGCCAAGAATCAGTTTTCCGGCCATGGATCTCACCTGTTATGCGAAGGGCGACAGCAGTGTGATTTCCGGAATCAAAGGATATTATTATCCGCTGAGTAAATCATTCACCGGTACGGGTGGTAAATTATTCTTTACACGGGCCGGACTCAATCCTGCAGCAGTATATGCAGATCTGATTACAACTACGGTTGATTTGACAGCTTCCGATTGGACATCCGACAGTGCCATCTTTCATAACACGCAATTTTTCAAACAGCCACTGCGCGGAAAAGTAACCGATAAACTTCTGGCGAATGTAAAAACGGAGAATGCCAGCTATCCGCGTTTCATGTCGTACGATTTAAATCTAGGAATTAAAGAAATCATCAAGGATGCGGATTATCTCGGTGGATTTGCACAGCATGGCAGCAAAATGATCGGCGCCGGAACCCGCGAACAAAGATCAACGTTGACCTTTAAACGAAATAACAAGCCATTCCTTATTGTATCCGCCCGTAGTTTTGTGGTGCGCCCCGAAAGAATCAGCTCTGATAATGCTTCGTTTGTCTGCTTCGTGGACAAGGATTCGATCTACCATCCGTCTCTTGAGATGAAGTATGTGAGTGAAGATCGTACCTTGAGTCTTATTCGCGCCAGCAACAGTGGTGTCAGCATGCCCTTCTTCAACAGCTTCCACCAGATGGATATGTTCGTGGATGCGATCTACTGGAAAATTGATGATCCGGTAATGGATTTAAAAATGCTCAGCGGACAGGGTGAAAGTAAAATGGTGCTTGAGTCCAATAACCTTTACACCGACGAACGTTACCAGAAAATTCAGGGACTTGCTGATGTGAGTCCGCTATTTACGATCAAACAGTTTGCAGAAAAAAATTCCCGATACATCTACTCCACTGAACTTGCAAAATATTTACGCTGCAGTGAACAACAGGCGCGTTCATTGCTGATTTTCCTCGCTAACAACGGTTTTGTCAGCTATGATTTTGAAGAGGACATGGCAACGATCAATGATAAATTGCATTATTATCTGGCTGCCCGCAGTAACAAAACGGACTATGATAAGATCGAAATTGAATCGGTGATTGATGCTAAACCGAATGCAAAAATCAACCTGCTAAACTTCGATATGGATCTGCAAGGTGTAGGACGTATCTGGCTCAGCGACTCCCAGCAGGTATGGATCGCACCGGTGAATCAGGAGATGCGTTTATTGAAGAACCGCGATTTTGAATTCAACGGACGTGTGCATGCCGGACGAAGTGATTTCTACGGAAAGAAATTTAAATTCCTGTACGATCAGTTCCGTCTGGATCTTGATAACGTTGACTCCATCCGACTGAAAGTAGTTTCTGATACCGAATTTGATGAGAATGGAAAACCGAAATTGATTCCATTGAAGAGTACACTACAGAACGTAACCGGTAAAATTTATATTGATAGCCTCACGAATAAATCGAGTCGAAAAAGTTACGCGCCCTATCCAATTTTCGTCAGTGATAAAGAAGCCTACGTGTACTACGATCACCCCAGCATTTATAACGGGGTGTATAACCGCGATAAATTTTACTTCAAGATGGATCCCTTCACTATCGACTCACTGGATAACTTCTCCGCCGGCGGTTTGAAGTTCCCCGGGAATTTCGAATCAGGTGGCATCTTCCCTACCATTGCCGAGACTGCTATTATTCGACCCGACTATTCATTCGGATTTGAGCGGGAAACACCATCCGAAGGTTATCCGATGTATGGTGGAAAAGGAAAGTACTACAGTCACCTCGATCTCAGCTGGGCAGG
>JBIIRF010000033.1:0-12741 GCA_044341715.1 Bacteroidia bacterium
AGTCCAGTTTATCACTCTCTAAAATTATAATTCTTTGATTGTCAATTGATTTTAAGTGGTTTAGGTATTCCTGGCTGAGGTTTTCCAGATAATCGGCAGGAATGTTTTTTTCGTATTCGCGTCCCCGTTTGGCGATGTTCTTTAATAAGACATCCGTGCTTTTATGGAGATATAAAATCAGGTCGGGCGGACGTAATGCCGGGTTGATAAGGGTGTAAAAACGCGTAAATAAGTCGAGTTCAGCCCCCTTTAGGGTGACTTTGGCAAATAACAGACTCTTTTCAAATATATAATCACCAACCAATGGCTGTCGATCGACGAGTGCTGTTTGCTGGGCCTGATTGATCTGTTGAAAGCGTTCGGCCAGAAAAGACATCTCCAGCGGGAAAGCAAACCGCTCCGGATTTTCATAGAATTGAGGTAAGAAGGTGTTATCAGCAAAAGCTTCCAGTACCAGCGAAGTATTGAAGAGGTTGGAAAGAATTTTGGCGAGTGATGTTTTCCCTGCTCCAATATTTCCTTCTACAACGAGATAAGGATACTGCAATATTGGTTGACTCATGAGATGGTAGAGTAGGGTTGAACGTTACCTTGATCTTCGCATCTTTCCAGAAGCCAGGTTAGTGGTTTTGCATAAACGGGATGAATGTAATCAGGAAGAATCTCTACTAATGGAAGTAATGTGAATCTCCTGCAAGGAATTCCGGCATGGGGTATGGTGAGCTGGTCGTCGTAGTAAACAAGGTCGTCGTAGAATAAAATATCCAGATCAATCGTGCGTGGGCCCCATTTTTCAGTCCGTATTCTGCCCAGCTTTAACTCTATCTCCAGCAATGTCTTTAACAGTTCAAAAGGATTCAATATGGTTTCAACTTGTATGACTTTGTTTAAAAAATCAGGTTGTGCTTTTACTCCCCAGGCGCTGCTTTCGTATACCGATGAACTGAGTATCGGCTTTCCAATTACAGACTGAATGAAACGTTCGGCCTGTTCCAGATTGCGCTCGCGTTGATCGAGGTTGCTGCCTAAAAGAATGATGGCGTTGTGTTTCATAACGCAAAGATAATAGAGATTTGTTCTTTCCGGCGGTTGGAAACTTTGCGTTTTATTAATCTGTGAAGTGTTTTGGTTCCCTACATTTACAAGCATCCGGATATTCGTCCAGGTGGCCGTTTCCGGTTAAACCATTAATAATTTTTATCATGAGAAAACATGTACTTCTAACCGTCTTGTGCGGGTGTTTGTTGGTTGTTGCAACAACTGTTTCTGCGCAGGAAATGCTGGGCTTGCGGAGTTCAAACTTTGCTGGTATTCAATCGATCGGCATTAATCCTTCGCTGATGGTAGACTCGCGTTTGAAATGGGATATTAATCTCCTGAGCGGCGGAGTAAGTCTGGAGAATGATTATCTCTATCTGCCAAAAAATAAACTTGACTTCCTTGGAGTTGGAAATATGATTCGTCAGATCGAGAATGAGGCGTATCTCGATGATTTCGATCGGTCGGATAATAATCTGTTTTTGTCTGCTTCTCTGATGGGACCTTCCTTAATGTTTCCTATTACTCGCAAACATACATTTGCCGTTTTTACTCAGGCACGTGTGGCGGTGAGTTGTAATGGCTTGAGTCCGGAGGCAGCGAAGTATGCGTTCGAGGGTTTTCAGTTCGATCCGTTGCAGTTTGAAGAAACAGGTCAGCTTTATGACGTTTCAGGCGCAGAGTTCAATGCGATGAGCTGGATCGATTATGGCTTGAGTTATGCGACGATCTTAAAGGAAGATGCATTGCATACAATTAAAGGTGGTATTACATTGAAGTTTTTACAGGGTGTAAGTGCAGGTTATGTGAAGGATCTCCGTGGCGATTTTAATGTCTTGAATGATTCAGATATGGTGTTTTCTCCTTTGTCGGCGGCGTATGGCCGTGTGAATTACAATACGTTCGATAACATAAACGGCTTTTCCGATTTTGTGAATGGCTATGGGTATTCGTTTGATCTGGGTGTTTCGTATGAGTGGATGCGCGATGAGAGTGAGATTAATTACGAAATGGATGGAACTCGTCACCGCGATATGGAAATAAATAAGTACAAGTTCCGCCTGGGTGTTTCGTTGCTGGATATGGGTAGTATCCTCTACAACAGAAATGCCAATACTTTTTATCTGAATGCGGATAGTGCGCTCTATCCTGATTGGGATGTGGATGAGTTTAGCAGTAACTGGGATTTCGATAATACGATGTCGAATATCTTTTATAACGATCCTTTCCAATCATTGCAGGATAAAAGTTTCAGAATGCGGCTGCCGGGTGCGCTCAGTGTACAGGCGGATATTCGTGTGACAGATCGTTTTTATGTGAACTCTACCATTATTCAGGCGCTGAAGAATAAATCAACTGGTGTTGATCGCGCGAGTATCTATTCGATAACTCCGCGTTATGAATCACTTTGGTTTGAGGCTGCGTTGCCAATTTCATTGATTAATTATGAGTCGAGTTCGCTTCGGATAGGTATGGCTTTTTACCTGGGTGCGTTCTGGATTGGTAGTGATAAAATCGGCACTTTGTTCGGATTGAATGATCTCTATGGTGCGGATATATATGCGGCCTTTAAGTATAGTATTCCCTGGCGTCGTCCTTCTGATCGTGATGCGGATAAGGTGTCGGATAAAAAGGATAAATGCGTGGATGTGCCTGGCTTGTTTAAGTTTGAAGGTTGTCCTGATCGCGATGGTGATAATATAGAGGATGCGCGTGATAGCTGTCCTGATACTCCGGGTATTCCTGAGTTTAATGGTTGCCCCGATCGTGATCATGATAAAATTATGGATCGCCTGGATGCTTGTCCGGATGATTCGGGTCTGGTAGAATTCGATGGATGTCCAGATCGCGACGGAGATAAAATTATTGATATGCGCGATTCTTGTCCGGATGTGCCTGGTATTGTAGAGTTCTTTGGCTGCCCTGATCGTGACGGTGATAAAATTATTGATATGCGCGATTCCTGTCCGGATATTGCGGGTTTGTTGGTGTATTTCGGTTGTCCGGATACGGATGGAGATAGCATTCCTGATCCTGCTGATCGATGTCCTTTAGTGCCGGGACTTCGTGAACTGAATGGTTGTCCGGAGGAAGTTAAAGTGGCAACTGTTCCGCTTGCTCCTAAACCGGTGGAGTTAACCGCGGAGGAGAAGGAGATCATCAATACCGTATTTAAGAATCTGCAGTTTGAAACAGGAAAGGCTATAATCCGTCCGGTTTCATTCCCTTCATTGGATGCGCTGGCGGATTTGTTAGTGCGTAAACCGGAGTTTAAACTGACCATTGCAGGTCATACCGATAACGTGGGTGGTGCGGCGATGAATCTCTCGCTGAGTAAAAAACGCGCGAAGGCTGCGAAGGATTATCTGGTGAAGAAAGGGGTGGATGCTACCCGTATTACGGATAACGGTTACGGCTTAACGAAACCGGTGTCGACAAATAAAACAGCAGAAGGTCGTGCACAAAACCGTAGGGTGGAGTTTACGATAGTTCAGTAATTCAACGCTGCTGTTTCGAAGCAGGGTATTGGTGACGGGAAGTGAAGTCGATTGATTTCACTTCCCGTTTTTTTATTGCTTTACGTAGAAGAAAATAAGTCTTCACTTCTGGGTTGTGGCGTTAAACCTATAGATGCTTCCAATTCTTTTGGACTTTTTAATACATACCGAATGTATTTTGGGAATTCGTTTTCGGCATTGTAAAATACCCATGTATTATTGGTGGATTTTATCAGTCGAAATCTGGTTTCAGCCTGGCCGGGTACAGTTGGACAATAATACACGCTGCTGTCACTTGCATATAAATGCAGCTTTTCAGCATATACAGAGTCGCCGTTTTGCAGTATATGCCAGGAATCGCCGCGTAATTGTCCGTCACTGCTGATGCTCCAGCGTTCGTGGATGGTTTTCCCCTGTTTTTCGTATTTCCAATGTCCGCTCCAGGAGTGAAAAGGAGATAGTGGATCTTGCGATAATGCAACGTTGCTGAGGCCAAGACTAGCGACAATAAGCAGAAGTTGGTGCTTTATTTTCATAAGCTATGTACATTTGTGATTCAAATATATGCAAAGTCCGTCATTGTTTACATTTATTGAGGCTGCCGCAGTGGTGGTGAGCTCTGTTTCGGGGATGATCAAGGCCTCGGAAAAGAAAATGGATCTGGTGGGGGCTTATAGTCTGGCCTTGCTGGTGTCGTTCGGCGGTGGTACTATCCGTGATGTTTTGTTGAATCGTCGCCCTTTTTTCTGGATTGAGAATGAGGTGTACCTTTTTGTTGTGTTACTGGTGGCGATTGCGTTTGTGTATGTCCCGTTCTTTCATAAACTGGCGAAACTCCTGCACCGAAGGTCGAATACAGTTGAAGCAACCGGACTGGGACTGTTCAGTATCTCCGGACTCTTCGCCGCTTTGAATATGGGCATACCCTTGTTTTCTGCCTCGTTAATGGGAGTGATTACCGGTGTGGCGGGTGGTGTGATGAGGGATGTGGTGACGAATGAAATTCCGTTGATCTTTCGCTATACAGGCGGACTCTATGCCGTGGCTTCGTTCGTAGGCTGCTGGGTTTGTATTTTCTTTATCCTGATGTTTGAAACACCGTTCGTCGGATTTCTATTGGGCGCAGCCGTAATTATCGCCTTGCGGATGTCTTCACTTTACTTTGGTTTGAAATTACCTCGTCCGCTTTGGGTGAAGGAGGAGGAAGATAAGCTTTGAAGAAAATACTGAAATAAAAAAGCGAAAGCAGGATCGTTCCGCTTTCGCCTTTTTATTCGTGGTTCTTTAATCTTATAAATTCTCTAATACGAAGTTGGTCATTTTGGTGTAGAGATTTAATCGCGTTGTGCCTCCGTAAATTCCATGGTTTTTATTCGGGTAGATGAAGAGGTCGAATTGTTTGTTGGCTTTAACAAGTGCCGTGACAAAGTCCATGGTGTTTTGCATGTGTACATTATCGTCGGTTGATCCGTGTACAAGCATGAATTTGCCTTGGAGATTTTTCGCGAAGTTGATCGGTGAATTATCATCGTATCCTTTTGGATTCTCCTGTGGTGTTTGCAAGTACCGTTCAGTGTAAATACTGTCATAGTATCTCCAGGTGGTGACCGGTGCTACGGCAATTCCGGCTTTGTAAACTCCGGATCCTTTGGTGAGCAACAAGGAGGTCATGTATCCGCCAAAGCTCCAACCCCATACACCGATACGGCTATCGTCAATGTATTTCTTACTCTTCAGAAACTTCACCGCACTGAGTTGATCCTGTACTTCCAGTTTTCCCATGTCTTTGTAGATACAGTTGGCGAAGTCGAGTCCGCGTCCCGGAGTTCCTCGGTTATCGAAGCAGTAAATGATGTATCCACGTTGTGCGAGGTATTGGTGCCAGATATAATTCGGGCCATCCCAGTCGTTGGTGGCGGTTTGTACGCCCGGACCTCCATAAACATGCATCAATACAGGATAAGTATTGGTTTCTTTGAAATCAGGTGGAAGAATTATCCAACCATATAATCGTGTACCATCTTCTGTCAGGAAACTTACAGTGTCAGCTTTTCCAAGTGTATAGTTGGCAAGATTTTTATTTGTTTCCTTATTTTCTTCGAGCAGTCGGATTGTTTTTCCTGTTTGATCATTGAGTGAACAGATGAATGGTTTCCCCATGGAGGAATAGGTGTCTACATAATATTTAAGTCCGTTGGCAAAGGCTGCGTTGTGTGTGCCGGCAGTGGTGGAAAGCGCTTTCTTTTTTCCGCTCAGACTGATGCTGTAAATATGTTTCTCCATGGGAGATCTTTCTGTACTCTGGTAGTAAAAGGTTTCTGATTTTTCATCAAAGCCATAATACTTCATGATATCAAACTTTCCACTGGTGATCTGTTTGATGAGCGTACCGTTGAGTTGATAGAGATAAATATGGTTGTAGCCATCGCGGGTGCTGGTCCAGATAAAACGTTTGCCATCTTTCAAAAATGTGAGATCGTCGGTGATTTCAATGAAGGAGTTATTTTCTTCCTTGAGAATGACTTGGAGTTTTCCGGTGCTGAGTGTATATCCAACTAGCTCCAGCACATTCTGATGACGATTATTACGCTGGAATGTCAGCAGGTCGCCGCTTTGTGTCCATTGGATACGCGGAATGTATTCCCAGATAGCATCGGTTTTAAAAATTTCCTTGTTATTTTTGGAGTTGAGGTCGTAGAGATGAATGGATACTGATGAATTCTTCTCACCTGCTTTCGGGTATTTGTATTTTTCTTCTTTGGGATAAAGTTCGCCGTAGTAGGTGAGGTTAAATTCTTTTACTGCTGATTCGTCGAATCGGTAATAGGCGATGCTTTTTCCATCAGGAGCCCAGGCGAAGGCAACGTCCATACTGAATTCTTCTTCATATACCCAGTCGGTGGCGCCGTTGATTATTTCGTTGCGTTTACCGTCAGTGGTGATGGCGGTTTCAGTGCCGGTTGCCAACTGATAAATGTAGAGATTGTTGTCGCGTACATAACCGAGCTGATTGCCATCCGGAGAGAAGGAGCCATACATGGATTTGCCATTAAGCGTCACTTTGCTCAATTTGCCGTTGGTGCGATCAAAAACATAATAATCTTCGCGTGTGCTGTGGCGATAGATGGATTCTGAATTCACGGAGAGCAGAATTTTCTTTTCATCCTTGCTGAACTTATAGTCGTCAAAACTGATGGTGTCTTTGGCAGTAATCAGTTGGTTAGGCTTAAGCAAGGTATCAACTGCCTTTCCGGTTTTGAAGGAGTATTTGATGATGGCTGTTCCTTCGCTGATCTCTTCACTGTTGGTGTAGTGTTCTCCGTCTTGCATGGCGTTGAAGCCGGGTACAGATCGGGCGTAGAGCTTTGGACTGGCCCAGATGTCTTCCAGTTGTAAAAAGCCGGGTTGCGCCTGGGCTGTGATAGTCAGGAAGAGTGAACAGGTGAGGAAGATGCGCTTCATCAGTGGTTGATTCATATTCGTTTGATATTAGGAAGTTCAAACCTAGGAAAAAACCATCTTTCTATTGAATATTTTCGACAAAACCACTAATTTTAACCACCAAACCAATTATCATGAAATACTTCTGGTCTCTTCTATTTATTTGTTTGTCATTACAGTTAGCAATAGCTCAATCCAGTGATGGTTATATCCTTTTTGATGTAAAATACGATGACATGGGCCTGTCGAAAGAGGAACTGGCTGCCTTGCCTTCTCAGTCGGAAATCTGGTTTAAAGGGAATAAAATGCTGATGCTGATGCCTTCTGCTATGGGTTTTGAAACCAGAGTGGTGGTGGATGGCGATGATGTATTTGTGCTGATGGATATGTTGGGTAATAAAATGGCTATCAAATCTTCGAAGCAGGAGATGAAGGAAAAAAATGCCGCTAAACCAAAGCAGTATTCAGTAAAGTCAATTACTACCGATAAAAAAATGATTGCCGGTTATGAATGTACGAAGGCGATTATGTCGAGTGAGGGTGAGGAGGATCTAACTGTTTGGTTTACCGATAAGTTGAAGATTTCCGGTGGCTGGTATTATAACATGGACGGTTTGAGTGGTTTCCCGCTGGAGTTCGCGATGTCGGCCAATGGAATGAAAATGTGGATGGTGGCAAGAGAGATTAATAATGAGTCTGTTAGTGCGGATAAGTTTGTGGTTCCCAGTGGCTACAAAGTGATGACACAGCAGGAGTTAATGCAAATGTTCGGCAACATGAAATAAATTTGTGTGCCAACACATTTATTCCTAAATTTGTATTGAACAACAACCTGATTTTTCTGTTTTTATGAATGAATCTTTAATTCTCTGCATCGTCTGTGGACTAAGTTTCTTTTCCATAGGCGTAAAACTTAACCGTGATCCTGGGCCAATAGCCTCGCGACTTGGTTATCGAACCCGTGCGTCTATGCGTAATGAAGATACCTGGTATGAAGCCAATATCTTCGCCGGTAGATGGCTGATGCTGCTGGCTGTTCTGTTACTCCTGGTTCTTGTTGTAGCGGAAATGTTTTCCTTTCATCAAAGACATCTGTTTATTATTGTGGCTTCGGCGGCAGCGGCATCTGTAGTAGCCATCTTTTTCATGACAGAAGTACACATGAAACGTCTTTTTTTCAAGGACGGGAAGCGTCGTCCGAAGTTCTGATTTTCAGTTTCGGTTTGAAAGAGGAAAATCCTTTATTTTCGCTGTCAAACCGCTTACTATGAAATTCAAATTCTTCCTGCTGTTTCTCTTCTCATGCCTGAATTCTCTCGGGGCTGAAATTAAATATAGCCTGACATTTCCTGAGGCACAGGCTCATTATGTACATGTAACCATGGAAGTGGATGGATTTAAAGGTGGTGATTTGCTGGTGAAAATGCCGGTCTGGGCTCCCGGGTCTTATCTCGTGCGTGAGTTTTCGAAGAGCGTGGAGCAGGTGTCGGCAAAGGGCGAAGGACAGTCTCTTCGTGTCGAAAAAGTGACGAAGAATACCTGGCGGATTAAAGCAGGAAAAAATAAAAAGGTGTTTGTTTCTTATGCCGTTTATGCTAATGAATTGTCGGTTCGTACCAGTTATGTAGATGAGGAACATGCTTATCTGAATGGTACTTCAATCTTTATGTTTGTTCCGGGATTGGAGAAATCTCGTCATCGTGTTGTTGTGTCTCCGCGGGACTCATGGAAGAAAATTTCGGTAGCGCTTGACCGTTATAAAACTGATTATAGTTGGGATGTAGTTGCTCCCGATTATGATGAGCTGGTAGATGCGCCGTTTGAAATCGGGAATCATTTGGTGTTTGAGTTTATAGCAGCAGGTGTTCGGCATGAAGTGGCAATGTTCGGTGAGGGGAATTATAATATTGAGCGACTGAAGAAGGACATGACTACGGTGGTGGAAAAATCAACGGCAGTTTTCGGTGAGCATCCTTGTAAGTACTATCTGTTCATCGTGCATAACCTCACTTCCGGTGGTGGTGGATTAGAACATAAAAATTCTACTACACTTCAAACTACTCGTTGGTCGTATGGCTCCGAAAGTTCGTATTCGGGATTTATGAGTCTGGTTGCGCATGAGTATTTTCATCTCTGGAATGTGAAACGTTTACGTCCGCAACCACTCGGTCCATTCAACTATGACGAAGAGAATTATACTTCGATGTTGTGGATTGCAGAAGGATTCACCGCATATTATGATGATCTGCTTGCGAAACGTTGTGGTTTTTATTCGGAGAATGAATACCTGAAAACATTGGCCGGGAATATATCCTATGTCGATAATATTCGTGGTGGTCCTTATCAGAGTCTGGCTGAGTCGAGTTTCGATGCATGGATTAAATATTATCGTCCGAATGAAAACTCCGGTAACAGTTCCGTGAGTTATTATACAAAAGGTGGTGTGATGGGTGCTATGCTCGATTTGCAAATCAGGAAAGCTACTGCCAATAAAAAATCACTTGATGATGTTTTCCGTGAGATGTATCTTCTCTACGCTAAAAAACTGGATCGTGGATATACGGAAGCAGAGTTTATTGCAATGGTAAATAAAATCAGTGGTATGGATTTTACTGCTTTTTTCAATGACTATGTGAATGGTGTAAAGTCAGTTCCTTTTGCATCTATGTTGCAGGAATGTGGTCTGGTGTTGAATGATCTGAATAAAAAGCAGCCGGCAATGTGGATCGGTGTCACTGCTGCTGCTTCGGGAGGAAAACTCTCTGTAAGTGCAATCGAGCGTGGATCGCCAGCATGGTTGGCCGGAGTAAATACCGGTGATGAAATCCTGGCATTGGATGAGTATCGCGTTAATGATGATTTGTCGAAGCTTCTCGCTATGAAAAGTAAGGGTGATAAAGTGACCTTGCTTGTAAGTCGTAACGGATTTATCAAATCATTTACGATGGAGGTGCTTCCTGCTCCTCATGTGAAGTATGAATTGTCGTTGGCTCCTTCTGCTACAGACGACCAAAAGGCAATGTTCAACGACTGGCTCTACGGTTCGAAATAATTACTTGGAGATAATCACAAACTCCGTTCTGCGGTTTTGTGCTCTTCCTTCGCTGTTACCGTTGGATGCAACCGGTTTGCCTGCTCCAAATCCTTTGTAAGATAATCGTGTGCGGTTTATTCCTTTCTGTACCAGGAATTCGAGAACTGCTTTCGCTCTGTCTTCACTCAGTTTTAAATTCGCTGCGTCTTCTCCGATGTTGTCAGTGTGACCATGCAGTGCTACTTTTAAACTTGGATTGTCTTTCAGGTATTCAGCAAAATCAGTGATGATATTTTTATCCTGTGGCGTAAGCACGGATGACTCTGTGTCGAATAAAATATTGTTGAGTTTGTAAGTGCCGCCAATTTCAGTTTTGCGTAACTGGAGATCTACTGTTTTTGGTTCAAGGTTGATAGTGTCTGCTTCTGAAAAATAACTGGAGGTATAGGCGTATCCTTGCTTCTTAACTGTGAGAATATAATCGTCTTCAAAAAGTACAACAGATGCATATTTACCACTGGTGCTGTCATATACTACATCGGCGAGCTGCTGGGTGTTGGCATTTTTTAATTCAACTTTTGCATTGGTCGGGATGTCGTTGTTTTCGTCTTTGAGATCTCCTTTGATGAAGAGTACTCTGTCCGGTTTTACTTTCGCGGGCAGTTCAAATTCAAATATATCGTAGCCTCCTGTTCCTTTGAGTACGTCACTTGCGAAGTATCCCTTTTTTCCATCGGTGCTGACGAAGAATCCGAGTTCGTTGCCTTCGGTGTTGATCGGATAACCGAGGTTGACAGGTGCGCCCCAACTTCCGTCGGCTTGTAGTTTGCACATGTAAATATCATATCCTCCCATGCCCGGATGTGCGTCGCTGCTGAAGTAAAAAGTTTTGTTGTCGGGGTGAATGAAGGGCGTCTTTTCACTTCCATCAGTGTTGATGGGCGATCCGATGCTTTTCATTTTACTCCATTTTCCGGATGCATCTTTTTTGGAGATGTAGATGTCGCTGGTTTGTGTTACCGAGTCACGGATGCTGACAAAGTAGAGGGTTTTCCCGTCGGCGGCTATGCAGGGCTGACTATCCCAACGGTTGGGGTCGTTAATTTCAGGACCAACACTCACCGGCTCCGACCATTTTCCGTTGACTTCATCGCTTGTGTAAATATCGAAGTTGCCGTTTTTATTGACGGTGAAGTAGAGATGTTTGTTGTCGATGGTGATGCTGGCGCCGCCTTCGTTGTTGGTGCCGGCTTTGTTGAAAGGGTAGGGCATTACTTCTCCCTTGGTGAAAGCGTTGTTTTCGCGTTTGCTGATCATAAATTTCTCCACACTGCTGGGAAATAAGGAGCCTCTGTTTTGTTCTTCAAATCGTCTCGTGAAGAAACACATTTCCTGATCAGGAGAGATGATGGCGAGGTATTCCGGATCGCCGGTGCAGACTTGCTGAAGCGGAACAGGAGTGAAAGGAACCGGATTCATCATCAGTTTTGCGCGGGTGATTTTTTGTGTGGCGTCTCTCGCGTTTTCTTCTTTTACTTTGTTGAAGTCGAGGAAGGATTGAAACCAGTTGATGGCTCCTTTGTAATCCTGCGTTTCATAGAGGTAGTTGGCGAGTCGGTAGTGTGCGTCGGCAGATGCATCCGGACATATATCCAGTAATCGCGTATAGGCCGCTGCCATGGCTTTATCGTTATGTGCCTGATAGGCGGCGTCACCTAAAAGTTTTAGCGCATTTGAATAGGTAGAATCTTCAGCGAGGGATTTCTCGCAGAGTTCACGGATGGCAGTAAAAGGCTTCCGGTCTTTCTTCGCTTCCTTGGCCTGCTCAAAGTACTTTTCGGCTTTTTTGTTGGTGGTGGGTGGACAAAGAGATTTCTGTTGTGCAGATACTTCACAGAGCGGAAGCAACACAACCAGCAGGGCGGTGGGGAAGATGGACGGTTTCAATGCGAAGTAATAACGGTTCTGATTCGCAAATATGATGTGAAAGCGGATGAATTTTCCGGGAATTTTTACGTCAATGTCAACACCCGAATGTGCCTAACTGAAAATACAAAGAGGCTGCTTCTGACGGGAGAAACAGCCTCTTTGAAACTACAGTAGTGTGATTGTTACTGTTTTATAATCTTAACCGGTTGTCCCGATCCTTCTTTGGTGATCAATCGGAGTAAATACATTCCATCTTCGTAAGGACGTCCAATAGTAATTTGCTGCATATCCTGACGAATAACAATACGCTCAATCAATCGGCCGTTGATGTCGTGAATTTCCAATACTCCGGATTTAAGCACTTCTACGATAGTCTCCACATCAAATGGATTCTGGCGGGTGTTGATCCATGATTGTTCGCTGATTGAAATTTCGCTCTGACCTGTTGCGCCGGTTACCTGGAACTTATCAAATCCACCTTCAGCAATGTTGGCAACAGGTGCCGAATCACGTACAGTAATGATGAGTTGCATATTGGCAGTTGGTGTGATTAGTGGCGAGATGGCATAACTCCGCGCCTGCCAGCTGGATGCCGAATTGGATGGTCCAAGTAATTCCAGCGGTACAGTAGTAATACCATTGGTGATGAAAATTTTCATCGAATCATCCGGTGCTCCGTTGGTAGTACCTCCGTTGTAGAACCATCTGCTGTAATTCACTACTGGATTTGCGTAGCCGGTAATATCAAATACAGGTGAAGTAAGAATTGTTCTGCCATTATCAACATCGTTATCCCATGGT
>JBIIRF010000271.1:0-3922 GCA_044341715.1 Bacteroidia bacterium
TTGATCTGTGAAGGGGTTTGGATAAACTGCTTCTACAATCATTTGGTCTTCCTGGATGGTTGTTCCTTTGCTGCGGTCTACTTTTACAGTGTTGGAATAGCAGTATCCTCCATTAGCATTGACCTGTTTTACTCTATAATACGTAAGTGAGCTTTGGAAAGATTGGTCGGAAAATCGGAAGTTTCTTACATCGCCGCTATTGGTTAGAATTTCGATGGTGTGTATTCTTTGGTAGTGGATGTCGTCAGTGGAGCTTTCTAATTCGAAATAGAGTACGCCATGGGTGTATTCGCAGTTCCAGTTACAATTGTTCTCTTGTTCAAGCGGGTTGACCTTCAAACTGAAATTGGCTGATACTGAGTTGCCGTTTCCGGCCTTTATTGCAATAGGCCCTGAAAGGTCGCTGGCGGTGAAGCTGAGTTTGCCACTCTCTGATAAATTGGTGACGCCAGTTTCTGTGCAGGGGATTTCTGTCCATTTGTTTCCGCTCCAGATTAATGCCGTCAGTATTCCCTGTGCCGAGAAAATATCTGTTGTGTTTTCACTGCCGTGGTATCCTAATTGGTATTCAGCGGTGATGCCGGGTGCGTGAATTTCATAGTATCTGTCTATGAGACTTGATGTGGATATGTTGCTTCCGTTGAAAGATACTGTGGTTACAGCATTTACATGGTTGGTGCCCGGTAAAGGAAGATTGTCGACTTGTGTTTTGCGTGTTGAGATTTCTAATGCTCCATTGTTGGTGTTGCTGATGCAATTGATATTGATAGGTATTAGTTGGTGGTATTCGTCTGCAAATTGAACTGTGCAGTCTTCAAATCCGTTTCCATAAGGTGGAAGTGCTCCAAGTATGATGCGTGCTTGATTGACGGCTTGTCTGTCTTCGCTAATAATTGCTGCAGTAGCTCCGCAAGTGTATTTTCCGGTGTAAAATGTGTTTTTGTTTAGTTTGATAATTCCACTTTCATGATTGGTAGCTGTACGGCTGAGGAGATTTTTTTCAATAGTGAATGCCGGTTCACTTGAGTTTTCTGTTTTCAGAATAAGTTGTCCGTACTTTTGTTCTTCATTTGTCGCACTTCCATATCCGTAACCGCTTATAGTGGTTGTTCCTTGAGAGATGTATTCAACAATGCTTTGAGGGTGTAGTTTGTAAATCAGATTGCGTGTAGCATTGATGGTGGCGTCAGAAGTCCCATTGTATATTCCGTTTTTATGACGGGTGCTTAGTGTGCCATAGTTGTTTATAGATGAATAGTTGCTTTGTCCGTTGGATGAAATTGAATTCGCTTTGCAGTCAAGTTTTGCTCCTGGTTCAATTATCAACATGTCATCACTATTTTCAGCATGTGAGGATATTTGCAATTCACCATTCGATAATTGAAGTGTGCTGCCTGATTGAATGGTTAGTTGCGTTTGTTCTGTTAGATGGGATGATGAGTTTCTATAAAAGTTTGTGGGGCTTTGTGTTGGATAAGCATGTGCTATTCGTATTTGTCCGAAGTGCCTTGATGCGCCTGCACCCATTGATGTGATTTTGCCGTTCCCTCCGAGTTCTATTTTTGTTCCCTGGAGAATTAGTATGTCAGCTCCTGTTTTGCCGGCATTGTTGCTGAAGTTGAATACTCCTCCGGTCTGCACGAAGTCACCTCCTGTTTTAAAGAGGGTGCTGTCGGCTGAGTTGCTGGAGAGATTACTGTATAGATTAAAGTGTCCTCCTGTTTGTGAAAAGTTTTGTATGACATTGAATTTGGCTTTTCCAATGTTGTTCTTCAGGTGGAGATTTCCATCTTCAATGTGTAGATTACCGGCCTGAATTTCTGCTTCGCCTGGTGCATAGGATAGATAGGTGTTTCCGCCGCTACAGTTTATTTCGCTGCTGAATAGTTGTATTTTATGTGTGGCCGGTGCGAATTTGTTTTGTCCGGCACTGAGGTTTAGCCCATCAGTGAATATGTTGATTTCATTTCCATAGCCGTAGCTGGTACTGAATTCACCACTGGCAATTCCGTTGATGTTGAATTGTCCGTGAGATGTGAGTCGAAAGCTTTGCTGGTTGAGATTGCCGGCTAATGTTTCCATGCCAACTCCTCTGAATATATTGGAAGAGTTGGAGAAGGTGATGCTGCAAAATTTGTTGAAGCGCAATTGAACTGTGTCGTTTTCTGCACTGCAGGAATAGCTTCCCATAAATATGCCGCCTGTAAATAATAAACTGTCCGCTTCGATTTTACTGCTTCCTGCGTTGTTTGTTGTGGCATTCCAGCAACCTCTAAAGTCTCCGTCTGACTGGCTGAATGTTCCGTCAACCAGCAGACTTCCGTTTCCATTTCCGACTCCGGTTACTCCGGTGTTCCAGATGAGTGATGTGTATCCCTGATTGTTCAGGTTACCATTGATATGGATTTCAGTATTGCCGTTTCCGTCTACGATTCCGTAAAATTCACTGTATTGATTCCCGGATTTATAAGTATTCAGATCACCTCGTATATTGAGCTCGCTATTTCCTTCTCCGCCCCAGATTCCGTAAAACGTTGAGCGGACAAGCTCCATGTTTCCTTGTATTTTTGCACTTAAACTAGTATTGCCACCGTTTACTCCTATGAAAGTTCCGTAATCGGAAATTTTAAAGTCTCCGTTTACTTTAAGTTGGCAATGACCGCTGCTTTCTCCATTTACCAGGTTTAGTTCGCCTCCATTGATGGAAATGGAATTCGTGTTGAGTGAGAATCCGATGCTTCGGTCTCCACGATATATATCTAAAAGAGCAGTAGGGTTGGTGAGTTGGATGGAACCAATGCTTGTTTGGTGGATTGTTCCGGTTGTATCAAGAATGATATAACTGCTGGTAATTGTTAAGGTGCCATAGATAGGATGTGTTTCGAAGCAGTTGTTCATTCTCCATCCTGCGGAAATGTTCTGAATGTTGAGATTTCCAAATGATCCTGTTATCACTTCTCCGGGACCGGTTCGCAGGTCATACCATTTTTTTATGATTAAAGTGCTGGTCGGCTTTAGATCTTCTATGCAATTGGTGAATAGAGTTGCTCCAAGGGATGTGTTTGTTTGTGGATTCCAGATGACTGTTCCGTTGATGTCAATTGTAAATTGTGTACCTGGTGATAGAATCGTTATATCTCCTCCATCTATCTTTAACTCACCCTGGATAAGTAGTCCGTCAGTATGATGAACCGTGAGTTTTTTTCCACTGTTGATGTTCAATGAGCCCCCTGATTGAATGGTGAGCGTCCGGCAGCTGATAGCTGTGCTGTTAATATTAGGTTGGTGTCCTCCGCGAATGATTATGTCATCCGTTTCGTTGGGAATTCCGTTCGGACTCCAGGTGGTCGGAGTGTTCCAGTTACCATTGCTTGTAGATGTGCGTACAACTGCATACGTTTTATTAATACCGGCAGTTGAGATGAGTAGGAGCAGGAAGAATATCGTACGCATGTTATTGAATAGCATTTACCGTTGTTAAAGTGCGTTGATTTACATCGTTTGCTCTGGAGGGCATCGATACTTTTGCCGTAATGTTGTTTTCCTTGAGAAGATTTTTATGGTCTTCTGTTATTTGTTCTGCGGTTCTTAAAAATCTTGTGTTGATCGAAGAATTAGTGCTCCTGTAGTTGATTTCATTTTTATGTTCACCTATCGCTGCCATTGTTTCTTCCGTTTGTGAAAGTTGCAGGTAGAAAGTGAGTGATAAGGCTACTGCAAAACACAGTGAAGCAGTGATGATTATTCTCTGTCGGAAAGAGATTGTTTGTGTAGCTTTCTGTCGTAGCTTCCCCGGTCGTTGTGTTGACTTTTTCATTTCTTCTTTAGCTCTTGCTTATACGGAGAAAGTGGTTGATTTGTTTAAAATGCGAAGGCCGGTAAGATGAATCCTGCCGGCCTGCTCGCTGTTGGTTAGAAAAGT
>JBIIRF010000272.1:0-3920 GCA_044341715.1 Bacteroidia bacterium
CTGGATCTTCGCGGATGGTTGGTTGGGCCATGAATGCTGCACATTCTGTAACACCGAAAGTACCGGCGCAGCGTGTTGTGAACAGGAATGGATTATTGACCGGTAAACATCATTTCGGCGCACCCGATCAAATGGAAAAATTACTTGCGAAAGATGGCGTGAAAGTGGTGGATGATAAAGTGGTCGGTTTTGAAAAGATTTTCTGGGATCCGTTTGTTGAACTCGACCCGGAAATGTAACCGAAATTATCTGTTTAGCATCGCGGATAAAACAATAGTACATATGTAGTATTTTTCATTATTTCAGAGTGAGCAATATTTTACTTTTTAGACTGTAAGACAATGTTTTTCGGCTGGTAATCAGTCTCCTTGGGAATACTGTTCATGTGGTTGCTCCGGCCGTTTGATTGTTTCCTAATTTGGTGGAAATACTAAATGGTAACAATCATGAAAAAACATGTACTGTTCTTGTGGCTGATGGGATGTTCGCTCGCCGCTTTTTCACAAATGGTGGAGAAGCGTTCACAATGGGTGATGAATCAAAATGTGCGTAGTGAAAATCCGACTCCTCCTTCTTCGGGTAAAATCACGGAGGTGACAGGAGGACATGCCAACTGCATCGATCCGACATTGCAGGATGAAATCTGGAAGCAGATCAATCACACTATCGATTCGCTGCAATTGCGTTCTTCATCCGCTGCTGCCAGAGGAGGGAATCCGCATCCGCAGTTTATCTGGCCGGTGCAGGCGAAGGCAGGTTTTAACGATTATGGATTTTATACTGTGCAGTTCCTGGTGGATCATAACCAGAATTTCCCGAGCCAATTACAAGACTACAATTGCGGTACACGGACCTACGACGGCGCCGGTTTTAATCATGCCGGTACGGATATTATCCTTTGGCCTTATGCCTGGCGTCGAATGGATGAGCAGGTGATGGAAATCGTGGCTGCAGCTCCGGGAGTGATCATCAGTAAATTCGATGGATACTTCGATCGTAAATGCGCGAACAATGGTCAGGGGGTGGCTAACGGTGTGCATATCCGTCATTCGGATGGGTCGATTGCCTGGTACTGGCATTTTAAGTCGGGAGCAATTACGTCGAAGGCTATTGGAGATTCTGTGGTGGTGGGGGAGTTCCTCGGTACTGCAGGAAGTTCAGGTAGCAGCGATTGGCCGCACGTGCATTTTCAGGTGATGGATTCACTTGGAAATATAATCGATCCATGGGATGGTACCTGTAATTCAATGAATCCGGGTTCTTCCTGGTGGCAGTCGCAGCAGTCGTATACTGTTCCATCGGTGAACCGTATCTGCACCAAGAGTTCAGTGTATGAATATTACAATTGTCCGAACCCGGAAATTACCAATGAGCGCGATACATTTAATCTCGGTGATACCCTGGCGATCTGGCTCTATATGCGTGATCTGGTGAATGCGTCAAATGTGCAAATCAATCTGGTGAATCCTTCAGGTGGCGTGCCTATCACATTTAACTGGACTTCACCATGGGCTACTTCTCCTACTACGTATCTGGCCTGGTACTATGTTGTGGATCCCTGGTGGGTGCAGGGGGAATGGACCTTTGAAGCGGTCTACAATGGTACAACGTACTCGCATCCGTTTTACATGACGCAGTCGGCTGTTGGTTTAAACGATGCTGCTGCAAAAAATGATCTTGTGGTTTATCCAAATCCCGCAGCCGGCGAAATCTTTTTAAAGGGAGCACAAACAGCTCAATTGATTCGTGGTGTATTAATGAATACATATGGCGAGAAATTAATCACGTTTGATGTAGATAATCAATCGTCGTTTCGGGTAGATGTATCATCTGTGGCCAATGGCTCCTACATTTTACAGCTTGAAACAGCAGATGGAATCCTAAACCGTAAACTGACCATCTGCCGATAAAAAATTGATTTTGTACAACACCGGTCAACTGTAAATATTCGATGCAGTTGGCCGGTGTTCTTTTTTACAACGTACCTTTGTCCTGATGAAAGTGCAACTTTGTTTATCAGGTGGTGGTGCCCGGGGCTTTGCTCACCTGGGAGTGATTCAGGCGCTCTCGGAGATGGGCTTCGAGTTCGAGCGGATCAGTGCTACCAGTGCCGGTGCAATGGCGGGATCATTTATCGCTGCCGGATTCGCACCGCAGGATGTGCTCGAGCTGTTTATCAAGAATCAGTTGTTTAAAATGTTCAGCAGTGCGTTTAATCGCGGATTGCTGAAGATGGATGGTTTTGAAAAATTACTCCAGACACATCTGCCAGAAGACTTTGGCGATCTAAAGATTCCTTTTATCGTGGGTGCTACAGATTTGCTTAAAGGCAATACCGTCTTTTTCTCAGAGGGAAAACTCGCTCCGGTAATCATGGGCGCATCTTCTATTCCCGGACTCTTCAAACCCGTTTCATACCTCGATTATCTCCTCGTAGATGGTGGCGTGTTGAACAATCTGCCTGTAGAACCGCTGAAAAAATACCAGGGTCCCATCGTCGGTGTGCATGTGAATCCGGTGGGCGTGATTCCTGCACCTACATCTACCTTCGCCATCCTCGAACGATCATTCCATTTAAGTGTTTTTAGTAATACAGTTTACAGGGAGAAGGAATGCGCCTTGTTCATCGAACCTTCCGGACTCAAATACACCAAGGTGTTTGATTATAAAAAGGCGAAGGAAATCTACAAGGCAGGATATGAGGAAGTAGTGTCCAGGGCCGATGAGATTTTAGAAATGAAGTTTTAAGTAATTGTTTTTCAGTAGTTAGCGGTTTGATTTACATTCGTCTTATCTTTGCACCCGAATTGCGTAAAACAGGCGGATTCATTTAACTATGTCAAAGGAAATCGAGTTCAACCGAAACGAAGATCACAATAAGATTCAACTGAGTTTTTTGCAGGAAAAGCTCCGCAAGATCTACGAAGGTGGCGGAAAAAAAGCCGCGGAAAAGCAAAAGGAAAAAGGAAAATTACTGGTCCGTGAACGGATCGACTATCTGCTCGATAAAGGTAGTCCGCAGATAGAAATCGGTGCACTAACGGCCGAGGATATGTACAAAGAGCAGGGAGGTTGTCCTTCTGCGGGGGTGGTAGTCGTTATAGGATACGTAGAAGGTCGCCAGTGCATTGTTGTAGCGAATGATGCTACCGTAAAGGCCGGCGCCTGGTTCCCGATGACCGCCAAGAAAAACCTCCGTGCTCAGGAGATTTCCATGGAGAACAAACTCCCGATTATTTATCTCGTAGATAGTGCCGGTGTATTTCTCCCGATGCAGGACGAAATTTTCCCCGATAAAGAACACTTCGGTCGCATCTTCCGCAACAATGCCGTGATGAGCAGCATGGGTATCATCCAGATCGCAGCGATCATGGGTTCCTGTGTGGCTGGTGGGGCTTATCTCCCGATCATGAGCGATGAAGCCTGTATCGTGGATAAAACAGGTTCCGTTTTCCTCGCCGGTTCTTATCTCGTAAAATCAGCTATCGGCGAAGATATCGACAATGAAACACTCGGCGGTGCTACCACGCAAAGTGAAATCTCCGGAGTAACCGACAATAAATTCCCCGACGATAAAAGCTGTCTCGATTATATCCGCAGTGTGATGTCGAAAATCGGTAAGCTGCCCGAAGCAGGGTTCAACCGCATTGCACCGGCTTTACCGAAACTTGATGAGAAAGAAATCTACGGAATCCTTCCCGAGACCCGCGACAAACAATTCGATATGCATGAATTGATTTATCGTTTGGTAGATGAAAGCTCTTTTGATGAATACAAAGAGAAGTACGGACAAACCATTCTCTGCGGTTATGCCCGTATCGATGGTTGGGCTGTAGGAATTGTTGCCAACCAACGTAAAGTGGTGAAGAGCAAAAAAGGGGAGATGCAGTTTGGAGGTGTTATCTTCAGCGACAGTGCCG
>JBIIRF010000273.1:0-3909 GCA_044341715.1 Bacteroidia bacterium
CTGAATACAGGGACAAGAATCAAATTGAAATTCTACTTTTGAATCCCCAATCAAATTCAGTTATGTTCGTAAAACAACTTCGAAGCTTATTGCTGGCGTTAATGGTATTGCCCATGCTGGCCAGTGCCCAAACTTTAACCTATGATACGATCCCCGGCGATCCGCTTAAAGCCAGGGTATATACCCTCGACAATGGGCTTAAGGTATATTTATCGGTATACAAGGATGAGCCACGTTTTCAATCGATGATAGCTGTGAAGGCCGGTTCCAAACATGATCCTGCTGACCATACCGGATTAGCTCACTACCTGGAGCATATGTTGTTTAAAGGCACTGATGTCTACGGAACACAGGATTATGCAAAAGAAGCGCCGCTGCTGGATACGATTTTCAATTTATATGAGCGCTATGGAGCTACTTCTGATAGTGCACAGAGAGCTAAAATTTATCACCAGATTGATTCTGTTTCAGGAGTGGCAGCGACTTATGCTATCCCGAATGAATTTGATAAGATGATGGCGGGAATGGGTGTTACAGGAGTAAATGCCTTTACCTCGAACGAACAAACTGTTTACATCAATAATGTACCATCCAATCAACTCGAGAACTTCCTGACTATTGAAGCGGAGCGTTTTCGCAAGCCTGTTATGCGTTTATTTCATACCGAACTGGAGGCAGTGTACGAAGAGAAAAACCGTTCACTGGATAGTGATGGATCAAAGTTGTGGGAAAATCTATACGGAGGCCTGTTCCCAAATCACCAGTATGGTACACAAACAACAATTGGTACAATTGAGCATTTGAAGAGTCCATCACTGAAAGCAATCCGTAATTATTTTGAGACCTACTATGTGCCTAACAATATGGTGATCGCCCTCAGTGGAGATTTTGATCCGGATATGGCGATAAAACTGATTAATGAGAAGTTTGGTAAGATGCCTGCAAAGCCTGTACCTGAATTCAAAGTAGCGCAGGAGAAATTGATTAAAGTTCCAATCGTTCGTGAAGTGTATGGTCCTGATCAGGAAAGTATCAGTATGGCATTCCGTTTTAAAGGTGCTTCATCTGAAGAAGCAGACGTGCTTACGATTGTCGATTATATTCTCAGCAATGGTCAGGCCGGATTGTTGGATCTGAACCTGAACAACAAGCAAAAAGTACTTAGTTCATCCAGTGGAACCAATATCATGCGTGATTACTCCATTCACATTTTGAGTGGTCGCCCACGCGAGGGACAAACATTGGAACAGGTTCGTGATTTAATTCTCGGACAGATTATGGAAATCAAATTAGGGAATTTCCCTGACTGGATCATTCCTGCCATTATCACCAATATGCGCCTCGAGCAGCAACAACAATATGAAAACAATATGCGCCGTGCATCAGCAATGCTGGAAGGTGAAATTGTTGGTGTGAACTATAAAAACCAGGTGGAGCGAATTGATCGTCTTTCCCGAATTAATAAACAGCAGGTGATCGACTTTGTACGTACATGGTATGGAGATAATTACGTGATTGTTTTTAAACGAAACGGTGTTGATGAAAATGTTGTCAAAGTGGTGAAACCTGAAATCACACCGGTAGCAACAAATGCCGATAAGCAAACCGTATTCTTAAAAAATATTCTCGATTCAAAACCTGCTGAAATTGCACCTGAGTTCATTGACTTCAAAACTCGAATCAAAGAAGGAGCATTGAAAAACGGTGTGCCGGTTTATATGGTTCAAAACACCGAAAATGACATGTTCAGTATTGAGTTTAATTGGGAGATGGGATATGCCAACAATAAAAAGCTCTCTGTTCTTTCACAATACATCAACTTCCTGGGAACTGATAAATATTCATCTTCTCAATTACAGGAAGAGTTTTATAAACTGGGCTGTTCGTTTTCTGCATCTGTAGCAGAAGATGAAATGAATATTTCACTCAGCGGGTTAAATATCAATTTCCAAAAAGCAATGGATTTATTGCAACAAGTATTGAATGCGCCCAAAGCAGATCAGGCATCATTAACCAATCTTGTAAATGATGTATTGAAGCGTCGTGCCAATGCAAAGCTGAACAAGAATGAAATTTTAAGTCGTGTAAGTACTTATGCAAAATTCGGTGCTGTTTCGCCTTCCACTTATCTTCTTAGTGAGCAAGAGTTGAAGGCACTTACCGGTGAAGATTTAACAGCATTGCTTAAAAGTTTGCCGGCCTATAAACATAAAATCGATTATTATGGACCATCCGATAGCGCAATGGTTATTTCCGGTTTAAATAAATCACATAAGATCATTCGTTCGTTGAAAGATCCACTTCCAGCACAACAATTCAAGGAAGAGTCGACAGATGACAGCAAGGTTTTCTTTGTGAATTATGAAATGAAACAGGCGGAGGTGAATTTCTTATCAAAAGGTGGAGCTTACGATCGAAATTTACAGCCAATCGTTAGCCTTTACAGCAGGTATTTCGGAGGTGGAATGTCATCGCCGGTGTTTCAGACTTTAAGAGAAAGTAAGGCCTTGGCATATGCCGTGAGTTCACGCTATAGTGCGCCTTCGCGTCCTGATCGTTCGTATTACAATACAGCTTATATCGGTACGCAAGCAGACAAACTTCCTGAGGCGATGGCCGGTATGATGGAGCTATTGCAAGATATGCCTGCCGCACAAAAGACATTTGAAAATGCAAAGGAAGGTGCCTTACAAGGAATAGCAACTGACCGGATTACGAAGGATGAAGTGCTCCGTTTGTACCATTCGCTTAAAAAAATGGGTGTCAATTATGATCTCCGTAAAGACATGTATGAGGGAATCTCGAAGATGACGCTTGAAGATGTTGTGGCCTTCCAGAAGAAAATGGTGAAAGACAAAAAGTACCGTATCGCGATGATTGGCAATCGTGAGAAAGTCGATTTAAAAGTGTTGGAAAAATACGGTCAGGTTGTTGAACTGGACTTGCAGCAGGTGTTTGGATATTAATCAAAAGAGTGTCGATAGGAACACAGATAAAGCGGATATATCGGATTCACGCGGATTTGGTTTTAATGAAAATCGTCAAAAACAAAAGGAGCCTTTCCAGGATGGAAAGGCTCCTTTTGTTTTTATTCTTTGATGAACTTTAGCGATTTCACTGCATTGCCGTTTTCGAGGAAGTAAATGACGTATTGAGCTGGAGCTAGTGTATCAACCTGAATAGTCTCCTGATGGTTTCCGATGATGTACTTCTTCAATTTGCTTTCCATCACCTTGCTGCCATCTACCCGATAAATGACCCATTGAAGATGTGAGGTTTGTTTAGATACCCACTCTACAGTTATTTTCTGTGAAACAGGATTCGGGAAAAGATTAAAATTTTCGAGGTAGTTCACTGGTTGTTCCTGGAGGAACGTAACAGTATTTTGATTGATAGATATACGATAAATTGTGTCTGAAGCCCAGGTAGTACCTGTCGCTTGCATAAATGTATTGGGTTGGTCGGATACAATTCCACCTACAACATATCCTATGGTAGTCCAGCCGGTATCAAGTGTATGCAGTTTGATAATTTCGTTTTCGTATTCTTCAAGATCGGTAGGAATAAATTCTGCGCTTGATCCCAGGTAGCCGGGCATACGGTTGCTGAACCAGCCTTCTGATGTGCCCAGTGAATTGCTTTTTACAAAGCTAATTGTGTTAACAAAGGGTACAAGGGAATCAAGAATCAACAGATTGTTTTGGTCCGGATAGTACAATCCCATTCCTCCAAAGAAAATCGCATAATTGTCGCCATTAATTGAGTCATAAAGTGAAACATAGGCTGTATGATATTGATTGAGTTTTTGTTCGTAGGAAGTGTTTAACGTGCCATTTCCATTGATAATATCTACGCTGTTCAACCAAGGCAGGTCTACTGCTTTTTGAAAAACACCGGTGAAGGCAGTAT
>JBIIRF010000274.1:0-3880 GCA_044341715.1 Bacteroidia bacterium
TGATAGAATAAAAGCCTATAACCCACAAGCGAAAATACTTATTTCATTACGTCACCCTGTGAAACGGGCATTTTCACATTACCAGATGGATTATAGTCTCGGGTTAGTAAACATCCCTTTCAAAACAATCTGGAAGCAGGGAAGAAATCATCCGGATTCGGGAATTTTCTTTCAGCAATATTTTGAGCTAAGTATGTATCACCCGCAAGTAGAACGGTATCTGGCGATCTTTGACCGCTCGTCAATCTTCCTCATGCTGCATGATGAAATGGTTCAAAATTCTGAAGAAGTAATTGAAAGACTTTGCCGCTTTCTAGAGATTAAGTTTATCCCGGAGATGTCGGAAATTAAACAGCAAAATGTAACTACGGCAGGAAAGAACAGTATTATTCGCGGAATATATAAGAATGAGTTTCTGCGTAAAGCGCTGGCTGCTGTCACCGGAGAAAAAGTAAAGCAACTGGCCAAGCAGTTGTTCTTTTCCAAATCGGCTCTGCCCTCTTTAGAAAAAGATCTGGAAACAGAATTAAACAATTATTACAAGCAGGATTTAGAGAAATTAAAAAATCTCACCGGACTTTCCATCAATCATTGGATAAATAAAAACTGACAACTACATGCAATGGAACTAAGCCGGCTTGTCATCATCTCCAGAAATAAACTCCTCACTCCATTTATATGGGTGATGTTTTTTCTGCTGAGCTTTCGTGTCCTTGCCCGTTTCCCGTCAGGGATCTTTGAAGCCCTATTCATGCTTGTAGTGGTCATTTGTGCAGTTGTGAGTATCCGGAATATCATTATGAACTGGATCCAGGGAAAAGCAAATTATTATCTTCTTGTTCTGTTGCCACTATTTATTCTGCCGTTTATTGTTGCATTTCAGGCAAACCGTGAATTTGGACAACCTTATCTGCTTGGACTACTTTCCCAACGACAACACTTCATCATTTTTGCCGGTTACTTCGTATTTCTTCATTTACAAAACAGCAGGCAGGGCAATGAAATTTTCACCAAACGATTTATACTATCGTTATTCATTATCATGTTCATCATGTTGTTTTTCAGCGTGCTCATTGATCCATCAAAATTCAATGGTACCGATTTCGTAGAATTTAGTCTGAACAAAGGATTACACTATGAATTTCCAAGTGATGTGGTCGCAACAGTTATTCTGTTTTCTACATTCAAGATTTTAAATGATAATCGTCTGCGATATCTCATACCGCTATTCCTGGGATTCGTTTATTTCCTGGTATATATTCAGGACCGTTCACAGCTCTTAATGATCAGCATCACGATCATGATTTACTTTATACGAAATGTTTCACTGGGGAAAAAGGTGATTTATGCTGCCTGGGGCGGATTAATGCTGATGCTATTTGTAAGTATCATCATGCTCGTAAATCCTGCTTTTATTGACCGCTATATTACATTGTTCGCAAATGCGTCTACAATAGCTACCGGAGGACATACCTCGGAATACTCAACCAGCATGCGGATCACTGAAAGCGCCATTGCGTTAAAAGGCTTTGCAGAGCATCCATTCTGGGGTAATGGATTCGTGAGTGCGCAATACAAAGGAGGATTCTCCGGTTTCTTTGGATACTTCTACGCATCTGATGTTGGCATTTTGGGAAATCTGTTTGTATATGGCATATTTGGAACATTGATATTCTATATTCCATTTATTGTTACTGCATTCTGGACGAAAAAACTCCGTAACAACAACGACATACTTCTCAACACCTGTCAATATGGATTGTTTTTTATATTTCTTGATATGATTACAGCAGCATCCAACATTAAATACATGGGACTCCCTTCCGTTTTCTTCGGTATTATCTATTATTACCGCTTCTACTCTCAACCGAAGAAAAATACAATCGCTTAATCAACCGCCCATACTACCGCCTCTATGAGAGAATACAATGACAAGCGCATGATTTTTGTAGTTGGGAATAGTCGTTCCGGAACAACTATGCTTGGCCGTATGCTGGGCAGAAACACGTTGGTTCATAAATTTCCCGAGTTGCATCTTTTCGGACCGTGTCGCCCGCATGGACAAGAGCTCACTCCATTAACAAAAGAAGAGTGCATTGCAGCATTCACCTGGCTGCTGGATGTAGCAGAAAGAAAATTACATGCTCCACGTTTGCCTGAACAATATCGCGAAAAGGCCATACTATTCACCACACGATACTTCAAAGAAGGAGTTGACAGCTGGGATATGTATCAGGCGTTCGTCTTTCATGCAGTTGAAGAAATAGGCAAACAAATTCCTTGTGAAGACTTACCCGGCAATGTTTTTAAGTTAGAACAAATACTCGGGAAATTCCCGGAAGCAAGAGTCATCCAAATGGTTCGCGACCCACGTGACGTCTTGTTATCTCAGAAAAACCGTAGAAACAGAAGAAAAATGGGTGCCACCTACATTAGTACATGGGAGGTATTGCGTTTCTGGGCTAACTATCATCCAATTTTCATTTCGCGTCTATGGAACAATGCTGTTAAAGCGGGGTTAGCCGTGAACGACCCCCGGATTATCACCATAAAATTTGAAGATCTTATCCGTGACGGAGAAAACACCTTGCGTAAAATCTGCACGCATACCGGAATTACCTTTGAACCGGAAATGTTAGCTATTCCACAGGTAGGATCCTCCACAAGAAAAGACGATCCGAATAAACTGGGAATTGACAGCAGCCGCTCAGGAGCATGGGAACGTGGCGGACTTACCAATGCAGAAATTGAAGTCTCAGAAAAAATTAATGGCAGATTAATTCATCAACTCGGATATCCATTCAGTGGTAAAAAGGGAAGCTTCTTTGCACGATTGCTTTTATCCATTCAACTGCCGGTAAAAGGAGTAATGGCACTATTGTTGAATTGGAACAGAACCAAAGGCCGTTGGAATTACATCCTCAACAGATTTAAAAAATCAAAGAAGTAAATAATTCACTTACTTTGTAGTGCGTTCACCGTGTCGGCCCTTGAAAACATCATCTCCGGCTCTAACAGCAACTTTAAACGAATATCTCATGAAAAAGCTCATCTCCAACCGACTCTTCAGTCTTGCGTTCCTATTATTCATCCCGCTGGTTTGTGTAAAGAAACATACTTCACCCTCGGAAAACACACAGCAGGAAACTACCGTAACAACCGGCAGTAACGGCTCCAATGAAACAGCAAGCGGATCAGTGAATACAGCTTCCGGAAGCAATGCAACACCAACTGAAGCAACAACCGATAAAAAACTTCCGAAGAACTGGCCATGGAGAGGAATTTGTTTTCAATCCGAAAATTCAGATGTTGAAGATGTAGCATACCTGGCAAGTATAGGTGTAAATTTCATTCGGATTCAGATAAAACCTTCTATTCGTGCAAAAAGAGAGAAGGGTGATCCAAAAAAATCGTTTTATGATGAACTGGCTTGGGCTGATCGGATTCTTGATGAATGCAAGAAGCAAGGAATTACCAGTCTGATTGCCTTTAATCATCTAGTACTTGATCCGCAATCTCATGTGGATGACAAATCAGCAAACTTCTGGTCGGAGAAATCTTATCGTGACAGTGCTTATAAGATGGTAGAGATCATTGCTAACAGGTATAAAGATCGTCAGGATGAATTATCGGCATATGAGGTAGTAGGTGAACCGGCAATACAACAGAAAGGTGGAGCGAAAATTCCTCCCGGGATTGAATCATTCTTTCAAAACGTATTGAATTCCATCCGTAAATACGATAAGGAAAGATGGTTTTTACTGACACCCGGACCTTGGGGCAAACCGTCCAATTACGCAGGATTTGAACCATACAATATTAAGGACAGTAAAATTATTTACGGAGCGCATATGTACCTGCCGGATCCATATACACACCA
>JBIIRF010000429.1:0-3834 GCA_044341715.1 Bacteroidia bacterium
TCGGTGAATACTTTTACTGTTTGTAATACGCATTCATCCAGTACATCAAAGTAAACATTGGCATTGGTGGTAGTTCCGGTGCTGTAAACATTGGTGCCTTCTGTTGTAAACTCTCCTAATGTGTAGTTGGCGGCGTTGTATGTTTCGCTGTTCTCTACCCAGTAGCTTGTTTGTGTGGTGAGGAATGGTGTAGTGAAGCTGCTGCCGGTGGCAATAGGTGTGGTGGCTGCAATGTCATCGTACCAGTTGATGTCGGTTCCTGTTGCGCTTAAAGTGGCTGTGCCGGGTGCGGTGAGGGTGACATTCTGTGTAACCGGTGTCGCAACCTGATGAACTACTACATCGATGATGTTAGAGGTAAATACTCCGCAGTATCCTTGTACGCTGAGTGAATAACTTCCTGATTGATTCACCGTGATATTGTTAGTGGTGGCGCTGTTCGACCAGTTGTAGTTGGTAACGTTGCTCGCAACAGAATTCAAATCAACTGATGATCCGTCGCAAAGTTCGAGATCTCCGCTGGCAATAATCGTTGGGGTCTGGTCAGGATTTTCTTCGATGATCAAGGTGCGGGAAATGGCCGGACAATTCGTCGTGTCGGAGATCAGTACGCCATATTCTCCTCCTGCAGTAATCACGAGCGATTGTGCGGTGCTGTTGTCGTTCCAGAGGTAGTTGAAGCCCGGATCAGCTGTGATCGTTTGTGTTGTGCCGGTGCAGATGAACAACTCCGGTAAACTATAGCTGATGCCTGCATTGGGTGATACACATTCGTTTTCAACTACACGGATGAACTGATCTACTACCGGATTGTAAATGGTCTGGCTGATGCCGCTGGGGAAATCTACTACAATAGAATCGATGGTAGTTGCTGTGCCGAGTCCGAAGTGTAACATGGCGGAGTTGCAGGTACCGTAGTTTTCTCCGGAGCGTACTTCGCGGATTTGTATGCCCCATGCTCCGTAAATGCGTGCACGTGCACCGATGGCTCCTTTGTTGCTGATAGTTCCAAGTAAATCAAGTGTTACAAAGTGATTGCCGTTGGTGGTGTTGTTCATCCACAACGCATCGTCGATGTTTGTTGGATTGTTGTAAATATTTCCATAGCTGGTGTAGAGGTCAATCTTTCCATCATGGTTGAGGTCTCCTGTAGCAAAGGATAACATATCGTTGTTGTCGAAGAGGCCGAGGACTTCAGTGAATGTTTTGTCGCCGTTGTTGTGATAGTAGCGGTGTGTTGATCCTGCAATCAATAAGTCTGCAAATCCATCGTTGTCGAAGTCTTCAATGATACTTTCAATGGGAGTGATGTCTGTTAAGTCGATACCGGTACTGGCAGTAATATCAGTGTAATGTCCGGTGCCGTCGTTTTCAAAAATCTGGCTGTTGTTATCGTGGTTGGTGATGAGAATGTCTAAGTCACCATCGTTGTCAATATCTCCAAAGGAAGACGTCCAGCTCTGCCATGATACATCAATGCCGTATGTTGCAGCGGCCTCAGTGAAATTGTTGGCGCCATCGTTAACGAACATCACGTTGATGCGTCGTGCATCGTTGGTGTCGTTTACACCCTGGCGGCATTTGGCGATGTATAAATCCAGATCACCGTCGTTGTCAAAATCCGTCCATACCGATCCGTAGTTTCCGCTGTCGTCAGAGGAGGTAACGTCGAAGTTGATGGTGGTGAATGATTCGGTGAGTAATCCGGCTCCGTCGTTCATGAAAATATGACTGGCTGCATTGTCGTCGCAGGCGAAGAGGTCGATCCAGCCATCGTTGTTGAAATCAGCGAAGGTCATGTTCTGTACGAAGAAACTACTGTTAGGAATCGATACCAATGTTGCTCCGGTTCCGGTGGAGTTGGTCATGAGTAATCGTACAGCCGGACCATATGCCCCTGCTGCAATATCCATGTATCCGTTGTGATCGATGTCGGCAACGCTCATTCCCCAGGCCCAGCCTCCGCTATTGCTGAAGGTGCCGAGTGTGATCGATTGAAAGGTGTTGTTGGTGCGTTGTACTTCTACAATCACCGTTCTTCCGTCGTCGAGTCGGATAACGTCATCGAGTCCGTCGAAGTTCCAGTCGGCAATGGCTACACAGTTTCCGGAGTGGATGCCTGTGTTGCTGAACTTCGTGTTTTGTTTTTTGAAACTGACTTGTGCCTCTGCGCTAAGAGTGAAGAGCAGACAGGCACCAATGAAAGCATAGAGCTTGTTCATGTGGTAGGTATTTGTTGGGTGTGTTATTTACGGATGACTTTTTTGAGCAGTTTTTCGCTGCCATTGGTGATGACAAGATAATAAACTCCGGCGATATCCGGGAGTTTCATTTGAAGGGTGGCGGCTGAACGGATAATCTGGCAGTTAAAGCGCTGTCCGGCAGCATTGTACACATCAATTCGGGCGGCAGAAGGCAGGTTGCGGATGCGGATATTTCCGTCGCTGGTGGGGTTGGGACTGATGGAAATTCCCTGTTCTGCAGCAATCTGGCCGGTGTTTACGGGAATGTTTAAGTTGAATAGCGTATCGGCAGCTACGAGTACAGGTTGTTTGTTGGCATTGGCATACATGCTGAGAAAAGTGTCAATGGCGGCGGAGCTGTAGGTCTGCATTTCTGTGAGGAATCCCGGAGGTAATGTCTGGTAATAGACATGCGCATATACCGTTAAATCTCCACTGTATCCGTTGAGCGGAAGATGGTAGTGAATGATATCTTGTCCGCTTCCTTCGAGGGTGTTGATTTTGTTGAAGTCGTCGTCGTTGAGGGCATCTCCTACAATTTTTACCGTGTCATAAACTGCATGCTGTGTGGTGAATCCTGCGGGTGGAATCCTGTTGTCTTTGAGATGTACAAATCCTCTCTCGAGTACTGTTGTGCGGTCGCCGTTTACATCTCCCATGGCCATTTCATATACTTGTGTCTGGCTACTGCTGTTGATGATGTTGTAGTGTGGCTCCAGTTGGGGATTGATGTTCTGTACTTCGAAGTCGGGAGTGAAAATACCGGAGGCAAACAAGGTATCTCCATTTGGCTTGAGAGCGATAAACTGTACTACAGCTCTGCGGGATGGATATCCGCTGGGGAATTTATGCCCTGCTTTGTTGACGAGTCGTACACTGAAGTAGGCGGTGTCTGCTGCCGAAGAATCGAAGAGGGTGTAGCTGTCGAGTGTCTGATGGCGGAGTAAATCCGTGTTTGCTTTGAGTGTGGAGTCGAAGTTTTTATCGGGTGCAGATACGCCTAGTGATACTTTGTTGTCCTTGATGAGCTGTACCATGAAGGAGTTGGCGCCGGCGAAGGTGTGGAGATTGAATGGTGTGCGGCCGGGCAATGCGGTGTACCCGTTGGCGATCTTTATCGGATCTTCAATCTTCGGCATGTGGCAGGTCTGGCAGGTCGACTGTATAACGGTAGGGTAGTCCGAATTCAGGTATTCGTGGTAAGTGGCTTGTTCTACAAAGGTGGTGCCGGTGGGGACGCCATTGAGGTCAACAGCATTGCTGATGAGGGTATGACATGGTGAGCAGGCCTTGCTTTCGCCGAGATGGGGTCCGTAGGCAGGTGTGAGTCCTACGTAGAGTTGCATAGGTCCTACTAATGGTCCGAAGAAAGGTCCGTAAACAATTCGGTTGGTATCATAGGGGATTTGTCCGGTGAAGAGGGTGCCGAGTGTGCTGGAGTCTTTTATGCCATGACAACTATGACAGGATACACCCGATTTTCCGAGTGAGTCGAGTTCGAGATCTTCCATGGTATAATGCGTGGCTCCTTTGTACATGGCGGTGTAATGGCCGAGTGGTGCATGGCAGGAAGTGCAGAGTGTTTGCAACT
>JBIIRF010000275.1:0-3828 GCA_044341715.1 Bacteroidia bacterium
TAAATGTATCCATTAATGTTTCCGGATCGGTAATTCCATTATCCAGAAAATACTGAAGTGAATCAGGATCAACTTTCACTTCTCCGAATGCATAGGAGAATCCGATTTTCTGATCTGAATCAGTGCTTACCGGTTCTTTTACAAATCCTTCTTCGGTATCATAGACCAATGTACTATCTGCATTTTTAAAATCTTCAGCCAAAGAATCCAGTACCGCAGTAGCATCCTGATTCTTGTCTTTTTTCTCCGCTGTTGGTTTATCAGTTAACCCGGAAATAATAAAAAACACCACAGTTAATGTCAGAAACATTCGAACCGGATGGAAATAGCGGGCACGTCGTCCGTTGTTATAATCTACAGTCAGAAATCCGGGCTTGAACAAAAGCGGCACCAGGCTACGCATCACTTTTGAATCGAGGTGCAAAAACTCCTCTATCAGTTCACGCACTAATCCGATGGCAGTTTCTTTCTTTACATTATTTACCTGACCACAAGACGGACAAAAGTTATCCTTTTCCTGGTTGAGAGGTGTCTGGCAATTGAGACAATGGTCAGCCCGCCGGATGTGTTTTAGGTTCATAGCTAGGAAACGAAGATACTAAGGATTCTAAAAAAAGAAAGGCCGGAACGAATCCCGGCCTTTTATTTTTACGATAAGTTTTCTTAATAGAATTTAGAACGTTTATCTGTTACACCAGCTTTCTCACGCAATGCATTGTAAGATTCATACTGACTGCGGCTTTGTAACTGTGAACGAACCTGAGCAGCTGCTTCTTTGAGGTCAGCCGGCTCTTTCACATCACTGAAGCTCACGATCTGTACAACATATACACCATTCAGACCTTTCAACGGTGGGGTTACTGAACCAGCTTTAGAGGCCATTACATAACCAACCACATACGATTCCATTCCGGAATTACCCAGCATTGGAGATGCGAAAGAAACGTTTTCAAATGATTGTACCTGTTGCTGGTTTGCAGCAGCGATCGCTTCAAGATTACCGCCTTTACCTAATTTAGCTTTCAGCATTTCTGCTTTTTTATCGCGACGAACTTCAGCAGTCAACTGATCTTTAATCTGCTCAATAGTGCTGTATCCTTTTTCGCGACGATCATTCAACTTCGCCACCACGAAACGACTACCGAATTCAAATGCTTTTGATACTTCACCTGGCTTAGCAGTGAAAGTCCAGCGAACCAGTTCACGTGAATTTTCCAGCGGACCAACCTGACGTGCATTCTCCATGATATTTGGCTCCGTCATTTTAGTCAGCTTCTGATCGTTGATAGCTTTATCAAATGTTTCTGCAGTTGTATTTTTTGCAGCGAACTCATTTGCTTTCGCATACACTGCCTGATAAGTTTTAGAACTTGGCTCAATCTTTTTATCTACGTAAGCAACACGTACCTGACGGCTGGCCTTACCCTGATCATCGATATGAAGGATGTGAACTCCGAATTGTGTTTCCACCACTTTGTATTCACCTTTAGTTCCTTCAAAGCAGGCATCATTGAATTCTTTCACCATCATACCTGGAGAGAACCAACCGAGATCACCACCTTTCATCTTCGCACCTTCATCGGTAGAAAATTTATCCGACATCATTTTGAAGTCAGCTCCACCCTGCAATGCTTTCTTGATACTATCTGCTTTAGCCATCACCACTTCTTTCGCAGCATCCAGCTTCAAGAGGATATGAGACGCCTTCACTGAATCAGGAAGCATTTTGATATCCGAAACTTTTGCCAAACGGTAAGTGCTGTTCTCTTCGTAAGGACCGAAAACATATCCAACAGGATTAGAGAACATCAATGAATCAATATTGAATGGAAGTGTTCCTTTCTTGTTGTAAGAAGCATTGAAAGGAGCATCACTGTTCAACACCACAAAAGCAGAGTCGTTTGTTGCCGCTTTAAATTCTTCAGCCAGTTTATTAATACTGAAAGCTGCTGCCTGACGATCTGCATCGCTTGGCATTACTTCGAAGGTTACATATTCAATGCTTGAAGAAGCTTCCTGCTTGTACTTTTTCATTGTCGCATTGTACAATGTTTTAAGTTCAGCATCTGTCACTTCAATAGAGCTATCAGAGATTGAAGCATAAGGAAGTGATACAAAACGAACACTCGCCGTTTTATTTCTTCCCATGAAATCAGCCAGTGCTTCTGCTTTAGAAACATACATACCACCTTTCAGTAGGTTATAATATTTCTGCTGAACACGCTCTTCACGGATTGCATTTTCAAACAATACCCATTGCTTACGGGTCTTACCGGTTTGATCGTTATCCATGTTCTTCAGGAAACTGGAAACGTTCGCCGGATTAAACATACCCGTTTTAGGATCGGTGAAAGCCTGCTTGATTTGCGGATGCGGATTTTTACCCTGCACCATATCGAGCAGCTCCTTCGGAGAACAGGTAAGACCCAGTTTCTCGTACTGAGGCTTCATCACCATATCGTTCACCAGCTGATTCCATGTCTGCTCACGCAACTGATCCATGGTGTTCTGGTCAACACTTTCATTATTGCTTTGCAGCTTGTAATTGTCTACCTGCGTCTGTACACGGGCTTCAAAATCCACTACATTGATGCTCTTTCCATTGATTTCCCCAACATTGCTATCACTTGATCTGAAAGCATTGTTAGATGAGAAAAAGTCGCCCAGGATAAACGCGGCAAGACTGAAGCCCACAATTCCGATGAGCAGACCTGCTTTGCCCCTGATTTTCTCAATAACTGCCATAATTCTTTCGGTTTTCTAATTTAAGGCTGCGAATATACGAAGCAATCCTGAAACCGGAAAGAGGGTGTTGAAGAATAACGTGTAATGAATGTTCTGAAAACCAGTAATTTACAGCCGATCGGATTGAAAGCAGGCTGGAAAGGGTAACAGGAGAGGCAGAACTTAGTTTTTTCCTCTTTTTTCCATGCGGATTCGTTGTTTCCGACGGATGATAAAAAAGATAAGGGCAACGGTAGTAAACAGGTAAAACCAGATGGCAGAAGTAAGGGTTTCGGTGACCAGTTTAAAGGTACCGAGTGAGGCGCCAAGCAGGACAATCACCAGCCACGAAAGTTCAAGTACCCTGAGCATATTTTTTATTTTTTGACGGTAATGCGTCCCGTTACATTGAAGATTTTATACGAACTGAAATCCTGGTTGGCTTCAAATCCGTTTCCGTAGATGATCTCTTCAGCAGTGCTGATTTTTACGTGCTGATCACTGCTGAGCTTTTCCTTTCGTTCGTCCCAGATGAGCTTTTCAGTATTGAGTCGCTCTCCTTTGCTGTTTACAACAACCACATCTTTCCGTGCTTCCCAGCGCCGCTCATTTTCATAGTGAATGGCATAGTTGGCTTTCAACTCCGATTCCACATTCAGGAAGTTGTCGTAGAACTCAATCCTGATTCCCTTGGGCAATTCCGTAATAGGTTGCGGAGAGACCATCTTACGCAGCTCGGCAGCAATTACTTTTACCTTGACAATTCCTGAGTCACTGTAGAGTGTTTCAAGTCCTTTGATATGCTCTACCGGTTCGTTCTCTTGTTTGGTGACGCGGGTAATTTCTGCAGTATCGTTCTCGCAGGCCGACCAAAGGATGGTGAAAGCTACTAAAAAAACTGAAAGGTTGTACTTCCTGTTAAAAAAACCAATGATCCAGATGCCAGATTTCATTATTCGTACTTGCGTTTCTGGAACCAGTTTTCGTTGAATGTGAGTCCGAAGGAGAAACGGACAAATCGCTCACGTATAAGATTATTGGTTTCGGTTCCGCGTTGTCCGGCTTCGATGGTGAAATTCAATTTAGACGCATAGGCGCGCATCA
>JBIIRF010000276.1:0-3823 GCA_044341715.1 Bacteroidia bacterium
ATAGCTCCCAATGGCAAAGAACTGAAAGTACCCTTTCGTCGGGAGACAGATCCAACGAATCCTCCGGGGTATATCTCCAGGAGACAGGATTTTGACAACTGGCTTTTCGCCAAAGCTTCGGCAAGCACCGGCATTACCACCATCACCAATTTTCGCATCGAGAAGTTTCGGCGTGATGGCGATGAATGGATACTCAGCGACAAAGAAGAAACCAGGGTGATCCGTACCAAACTGGTGATCGCTGCAGATGGTGCTCATTCACGATTTGCGAAGGAAGTGGGTGGAATTGCAATGGAAGATGAACATTACTGCGCCGGTTTACGTGCTTATTACAAAAACGTAAAAAATCTCGATACACAAGGATATATTGAATTGCACTTTGTAAAAGATTTTCTTCCCGGATACTTCTGGATCTTCCCTCTTCCAAATGGATATGCGAATGTAGGAGTAGGTATGCGCAGCGATGTAGCAGGTCGAAAGAAGATCAATCTGAAAGAAGCGATGCTGCAACTGATCGAAGAAAATCCGGCAATTAAGTCGCGCTTTGAAGGAGCAACGATTGAAGGGCCAATTCGCGGCTATGGGTTACCGTTAGGTTCTAAAAAACGGTCGATTTCCGGAGATGGATATATGCTGCTGGGAGATGCTGGTTCGTTGATTGATCCGTTTACCGGTGAAGGAATCGGCAATGCCATGATCTGCGGATTGAAAGCAGCTGAAACAGTAGAATCTGTTAACGGAAATTATTCAAGTGCAGCATTGGAAATTTATGATCAATCGGTTTACAAACGCTTATGGCCTGAGTTGAGTCTGAGCAAAAAGATGCAGGAACTGGTAAAGTACCCCTGGCTTTTTAATCTGGTAGTAAATAAAGCTTCCAGAAGCAAAACGCTGCAGGAAACCATCTCCTGTATGTTTGAAGATATTGATTTACGCGGACGATTAAAAGATCCCCGATTTTACCTGAAGGTGCTCTTCGAATAGCCTCTTTGCAGACCTGAGGGACACCCTTTTCCTGACCGAAGTTTTCTATTTGACTGACTTATGTCACACGTCCATCGAGGACAGAATTTTAATTTTCACGTTCCAATTAACATCAAATCTGCAAGAAGATGGAAGCAACGGTCGTGAAAAACTCTTCAGCCGGAGAGCAAAAAAAACACAATAAGAAATTTGAAATAATGGATGGTAACGAGGCAGCGGCTTATGTTGCTTATCGTACCAACGAAATATGTGCCATCTATCCGATCACCCCTTCCAGCTCGATGGGAGAATGGTCGGATGAATGGAGTGCCAACGGAGTAAAAAATATCTACGGCACCGTACCTACCGTTATCGAAATGCAAAGTGAAGCAGGAGCTGCAGGAGCCTTACATGGATCGTTGCAGGGAGGAGCTTTATCAACCACCTTTACCTGTTCACAAGGGCTATTGCTGATGATCCCCAACATGTATAAGATGGCCGGGGAACTCACTCCGGTTGTTTTTCAGATTGCTGCACGCGCTTTGGCTACACATGCACTTTCAATCTTCGGCGATCATAGCGATGTGATGGCAGTTCGTAGTACCGGATTCTCTATGCTCTTCGGAAATAATCCACAGGAAGCAATGGACTTCGCTTTGATTGCACAGGCTTCTACACTAAAAGCACGCGTACCATTCCTGAATATTTTCGATGGTTTCCGTACCTCTCATGAACTCAATAAAGTGGAATTGATACCAGACGAAGTAATGCATGCAATGATTAACATTGCTGATGTTGATGCTCATCGTCATCGTGCACTAAACCCGGAAAATCCGTTTATCCGCGGTACAGCACAGAATCCTGATGTCTTTTTTCAGGGAAGAGAAGCAGCCAATAACTTTTATCAGGCAGTGCCGGGGATAGTGGAAGAGATGATGGTGCGATTTCAAGAGTTAACCGGTCGCGCTTATCAGCTGTTCGAATATTATGGTGATCCACAAGCCGAAGAGATTATTATCATGATGGGTTCTGGCAGTGGAGCAGTACGAGAAACTGTTGATCACCTGAATGCATCAGGTAGAAAAACGGGAGTTCTTTCTGTTCGATTGTTCCGTCCATTCTCCGTTCAGCATTTCATTCAAGCTATTCCCGCTTCTGTAAAACATATTGCAGTACTTGACCGCTGTAAGGAAAACGGCAGCATTGGTGAGCCACTGTATCAGGATGTATGCAGCGCGCTGCGTGAGGGATGGAAAGGAGTACAACCTTCTGTAATAGGTGGCCGTTATGGACTCGCTTCGAAAGAATTTAATCCGGGAATGGTGCTGGCAGTATTCGATGAATTAAAGAAACAGTCGCCGAAAAATCACTTTACTATCGGAATACATGATGATGTAAGCCATACAAGTCTCGACTGGAATCAACAGTTTCATCTCGAAGCTCAACACCGTTTTCGTGGATTGTTTTACGGACTTGGTGCCGACGGAACTGTGAGTGCTAATAAAAATTCAATCAAGATTATTGGTGAAGGCACCTCTCAACATGTACAGGGATACTTTGTATACGACTCAAAAAAATCAGGTTCGCTGACCGTTTCCCATTTACGATTTGGTGATGCGCCAATACGTTCAACATATCTTGTGCAATCTGCCAACTTTATTGCCTGTCACCACTTCTCCTATCTGACAAAATACGATGTACTGAAATATGCAGAACATGGTGCTACCTTCCTCTTGAATGCCCCCTATGAAGCTGCAGAAGTGTGGGACCGGTTACCGGATACCATTCAACACGAGATCAAAGAAAAGGAATTGAAGTTTTATGTCGTCAATGCTTCCCGTGTTGCACGCGAAACCGGAATGGGGTCAAGAATTAATACTATTCTCCAGACCTGTTTCTTTGCTATCAGCAATGTATTGCCTCGCGAAGAAGCCATCGCGAAAATCAAAGAGGCGATTTACAAAACCTACTCCAGAAAAGGAGAAGCTGCTATTCAAAAAAATTATCATGCAGTAGACGAAGCGTTGGCACATCTGCATCAATTGGATTATAGTCGTTTCACCATTGGGTCGCTAAAAACGGAGGCAACAATCTCAGGAGATGCCCCCGACTTTGTGCAGAATGTTATTGGCAAAATTTTGGCTGGTGATGGTGATGAACTTCCAGTAAGTGCATTCCCTATTGACGGCACCTACCCCAGTGGAACAACCCGGTTCGAGAAAAGAAATATCGCAGACAAGGTACCTGTTTGGGATGCTGATTTATGTTCGCAATGCGGAAAATGTTTTCTGATTTGTCCTCATGCTGCTATTCGTTGTAAAGTGTATGATAAAAACGAATTATCATCGGCACCTGGAACCTTCAAGCATACTCCTCCAATCGGCAAAGAATTCTCGCGTGATCAGGAAGTATACACCTTACAGGTAGCGGTAGAAGATTGTACTGGATGTAATCTCTGTGTGGAAGTTTGTCCGATTGAAAGCAAAACAGCTAAAGGACATAAGGCGATTAACATGATGGATCAGCTGCCATTGAAAGAAACTGAAAAGCAAAACTGGGATTTCTTCCTTAGCTTACCGGATCTGGATCGTGAACGCATTAATCGAACAACAGTAAAAGGAACTCAATTCTATGAACCATTGTTTGAGTTCTCCGGCGCCTGTTCTGGATGTGGAGAAACACCATATCTTAAACTTCTGACACAATTATTCGGCGACCGGATGATCGTGGCGAATGCTACAGGATGCTCGTCGATATTCGGAGGTAATCTGCCTACAACTCCCTGGACGAACAACAAAGAGGGACATGGTCCTGCCTGGGCAAATTCACTCTTCGAAGACAATGCAGAATTTGGATTGGG
>JBIIRF010000277.1:0-3817 GCA_044341715.1 Bacteroidia bacterium
AAATAATCAGCCGCTGTAAATACTACCGTTTTATTTCCATTGAGTGGATCAACTCTTGAAATGCGTCCACCACTTTCGCTGATCCATAAAAAACCATCTGGTCCATATTGTATTTCCCAGGGTGTACTGAGCGGCGTCGGAAGTTCGCTGCGGATAAATGTTTGCGCTCCGGCTATTGTGCAGAGGAGCATAAAAGCAATGAAGAAAGTGTTTTTCACAGACGTGGAGTTTTAGGTATTTCAAATGTACTAAATTTAAAATGAGCTTGTGCATTATCTTTCTATTTTTACCCAAATTGATGAAAAGCCGTTTCTCTGGTACCGTTTGGCTGCTTGGGTGTATTAGTCTGCTGGCTGATATCTCGAGTGAATTGCTGTATCCCGTTTTGCCGGTGTATCTCCGTCAGGCCGGGTATTCGATGCTGGCTTTGGGTGTGCTGGAGGGCGTGGCGAATGTGATTGCGGGTGTTTCGAAGGGTTACTTCGGTCATCTTTCGGATGTGCAGCAACGCCGTCATCCTTTTGTCCGCTGGGGATATGGTTTGTCGTCGTTCGGTAAGCTGTTGATGCTGGGTGCGCCGGATTTGTTTCGGCTGTATGTGGCGCGGGCGATGGATCGGCTGGGGAAGGGAATTCGTTCTGCTCCGCGTGATGCGATGCTGGCGGCTGAATCAACTTCCGGGACGAGGGCGGCAGTGTTTGGTTTTCACCGGGCGATGGATACGCTGGGTGCGGCGATTGGTCCGCTGTTGGCAATGTGGTGGCTGGCTGTTCATCCGGGTGCGTATGCGGATGTTTTTCTGTTGGCGTTTTTGCCTTCCTTGCTGAGCGTGGTGGTGACGTTCTTTGTGAAGGATAAAATTTCGGATAGGCCTGCCGTTAGTAAAGCAAAGGTGGGATTTTTTGAGTATTTCAGTTATTGGGGACTTTCTGGCGGGCAGTATAAAAAGCTGATGGTGCCGCTGATGGTGTTGGCGATTGCAAATAGTCCGGATACTTTTTTGCTGGTGGCGCTGAAGGAGTCGGGTTGTTCAGATGTGGAGATGATTGGTGCTTATGTTTCGTATAATCTGCTGTATGCGCTGTTGTCGACGCCGGTGGGAATGCTGGCGGATAAAATCGGACGAATGAAAGTGCTGCTGGCGGGATTGCTGTTGTTCGGACTCACCTATTCCGGAATGGCATTGAATACTTCTCTGGCCGGATATTTTGTATTGTTTGCCTTGTATGCGATGTCGATGTCGTGTATGGAATCGGTGGTGAAGGCGATTATTACCGGTGTGGTGCCGGAGAAGGAGCGCGGACAAGCATTGGGATTCTATGCAAGCTTTAACAGTATCGGTTCGCTGATTGCCGGTGTCTGGGCCGGATTACTCTGGAAAATAACCGGTGCTTCAACAGTATTCGCTATTTCGGCAGTCGCAGGATTACTCGCAGCAGGGATGTTGGTGGGTGTGAAACCAGAGAAGAAGGCTGCCTAAAAAATTATCTCAATCGTTCAATCGTATCCAGGTATCCTTTTACGTATTTTCCAATGATATCAAACTCGAGATTTACGCGTGTTCCCGGTTGAATCGATTTGAAGTTGGTGTGCTCGTAGGTGTAGGGGATGATGGCTACGGAAAATTCGCCGGGTTGTGGGTCTACTACCGTCAGACTTACCCCATTCACCGTTATTGATCCTTTCGGGACAGTGATATGTCCGGATCCGGTGTCGTAGCGGAACGTAAATAACCAGCTTCCGTTTTCATCTTTTACATTGATGCATTCTCCGGTGAGATCAACATGACCTTGTACAATATGTCCGTCAATCCTTCCATTCATGAGCATGCAACGTTCGAGGTTGATGCGGTCGCCGGGCTGGAGATCGCCGAGGTTGCTTTTGCGAAGCGTTTCGGCAATGGCGGTGACGATGTATCCTTCGGGCCTGAAGCCGGTAACGGTCAAACAAACGCCGTTATGCGCTACACTCTGATCTTCTGTTAATTCTTCAGCGAACGGACAGTCAATAGTGAATGTCTTGTTGCCGTCTTCCTGAACTACCGCTACTACGGTGCCCATTGCTTCGATGATGCCGGTAAACATGTGGTAAAATTATTCAATATTTGAAATGGTGGAGCAGGAGATTGGTATTTATGCCTGACACTGGTTCGTTTTTTAACTGGTTGGTCGTTTTAATGGCCGCACCTGTCGATCAGATTAGGCGGAATGGAGGGAAAGGTTAAATTTGTGCTGTAAATGAAAAATATGCGTTACTTCCTTCTTGTACTCTCCGGATTGATTCTTTCCGGCGGACTCCTGGCTCAATCTAAGAAATTAACCCTCGATGAGGCGGTGCTGAAACAGCGTACTACGCTTGCTCCAAAACGTTTGCCACAATTGCAGTGGATTCCGGGTTCGGCCGATTATTCGTTTGTGGATATGAATTCCGGTGGTGAGGTGCTGGTGCGTGGTACTGCAGGTGGTGCTGCGGCTGCGGATCTTCTCTCCTTGAAACAACTGAATGGTTTGTTGAAGGAGCAGAAAGCAGATTCGGTGGCTAAACTGCCGGCGATGAAGTGGAAGGATGCTTCGGTTTTAAATTTTGATGCCGCTGGAAAATCATGGAGCTTCAATACCAAGACAAAACAACTATCTGCCGATACAAAATCTTCACTTCCGGAAGGTAGTTTGTTCGAGGAGAAAGCCGATGATGGCAGCATGGCCTGGGTGCTCGATTCGAATATCTGGGTGGAGTCGAAGGGTCAGCGTAAGCAAGTGACTACCGACGGAAACTACGGATTGGTGTATGGAAAATCTGTGCATCGCGAAGAGTTCGGAATTGATAAAGGTCTGTTCTGGAGTCCGCGTGCAGCTCGTCTGGCGTTCTACCGGATGGATCAATCCATGGTGACCGATTATCCGATCATCGATTTCAACGAGAAGCCGGGTAAGGATAATCCGGTGAAGTATCCGTTGTCGGGCGGAAAGAGTCACGAGGTAACGGTAGGCATATACGATGTTTTAACAAACCGTACTATCTACCTCCAGACCGGTGAACCCAAAGAACAATACCTGACCAATATCGCATGGAGTCCGGATGAGCAGTATGTATATGTGGCAGTGTTGAACCGTGCGCAGGATCATATGAAGCTTAACCAGTATCATGCTGGAACCGGTGCATTCGTGAAAACGCTGTTTGAAGAACATGATGCGAAATATACCGAGCCGCTGCATCCGATAGAATTTGTGAAAACAAAACCCGGACAATTCATCTGGCAGAGTCGCCGTGATGGCTGGAATCATCTCTATCTCTACAGTGTAGATGGTAAACTGATTCGCCAGCTGACTAAAGGTGATTTTGAAGTAACCGAGCTGAATGGTTTTGATGCTAAAGGATCAAAAGCGTTTTTCCATGCAACCGGCAACACAGGTATCAACCGCGATTTTTATAGTGTAGAATTATCATCCGGCAAGTTTACCAAACTAACAACGGAAGATGGAGTACATGCCTGCGTGATGAATGATGATAAATCATTTTTTATTGATAATTACTCCAATCCGACAACTCCGCGTGTTGTACAGTTAAAAAGCAGCAACGGAAAAGCAATGAATGTTCTGTTGAAAGCAGACAATCCGTTAAAAGATTATACGATTGGTTCAACACGAGTATTTTCCATCAAAGCGGAAGACAATACTCCATTATGGTGCCGCATGATTCTTCCGAATGATTTTGACTCGACGAAGAAGTATCCGGTGATTGTGTATGTATATGGCGGTCCGCATGCGCAAATGATCACGAATTCATGGCTTGCAGGAGCTGACCTTTGGTTTCATTA
>JBIIRF010000278.1:0-3811 GCA_044341715.1 Bacteroidia bacterium
CATATAAGCCCAGCTTTGCTCAAATACCTGATCTTTAAAATAAAACTGCATACTCAATCGTGCGTCTTCTGCTGAATAATCAGCAACCTCCAGCGCTACATTTTTTCTGTATTTAGAATCAAATTTGGCACCGGCATCCAGACAGGTATCGGCAAATATTTTATCCAGCAAAGCAGAAGACGCAAACTTACAACTGATAAAAACAGTATTTCCGCTATCAGCAAATGCCAGTAATTGATTAACGAGGCTAGAATCATCAGGGAAATTCTCTCCTACGAAAAAATACACTGCAGGATCCTCCCTTTTTGCCTTCAACTCTTCCATTGGAGAGGAAGACAACATCTTAAATTTTGAATCAGGGAAATAACTTTTCAGCAATGTAGTAGTCATAAACAAACCATAAGGTTCTTTACTTTCCGCATTGTAGGTAACCTCCCAATTGAACGAATCTGAAGGGCGCAGGAGCAGAAAGGCTAATAATCCGGCCACCAGCAACACCACTGCCAACGCTATCTTACGGCTATTCAACATCACCACCCTCCTTTACATCCGTCAGATGATTAGTATCGGAACTTTTTCCGTTGCGCAAATCTGCGGAAAGGGTATCCATTTCCGAAGAAAAATAGTTGTAGATATCTTTATTCACCGGCCGATCACCATACCAGATCATATCATACATTGCCGTGATTTTCCTGAATGGAGAAAAGGCAAAAGTATTTCTTAATTCCATCAGATAATCATGATTCGTTTTTTCCTTCTGCCAGCGAATATATCTCCGCTCCTTCAAGATTTTTATCAGCAAAAGATAATGTAACCGGAACGCCATTTTATAATCTGCATCCTGCAAGGCTCTTTGAAGCAACTCTTCAAGATTTAATTCCAGCAACTTTTCTTCGGAGAGAACGCGCACATCCACCTCTTCTTCTTCTGGTTCTTCCTCATTCTTTCCTTTGAAAAACCCTCTGAAAAGTATGAAAAATAAAAAAATGGCAGCTAGTCCAAACAAAACATACTTTACCCAATCAGTACCAAAATTCCATGATGGTCCGGTAGGGGGCTTGATATCCTTTATTTCTTGTTTGGCAGGAATTTTATCCTTCGAATAATCTATTTCATCGGACAGCTTTTTCCATTCTGCAGAATCCAGCTGACGCATTGGGGCTTCTTCCAAATATTCCTGAGCCGAATACATGGAATCGATATCAATATTTATATCTATTAAAATTTCCTGATCCACCTCTTCCAATTCAACGTCCTGCGCGTTTATAGAACCGGCAATGAACAGCATCATCAACAACAGAAGAAGCAAAGGATGTAATCGGGAAAGTTTAGACATGATCATTCTTTCCGCCTCCCCTTCTGAATAACACCCGACAAAGCCTTCACCTTTTTCTTCAGATCCACCGCTTCCAGAATCTCCACCTGACTAAAATATTTGGAGAACACAGCGCAAAACAACATTGGCAATAACATTCCCATAGCCAGATACGCTGAAAAGGACATCAGCGAATTAACCACCGACATGCGCAATTGAACATTCAAATCGAGGTTCCATTCGATAAATTGAAAATAGGTAATAAATAATGGAGAAGACAAGAGCCAGAAGTACATTAACAATGCGATAAACATCAGTACAAAAACTCCGTATAGTTGCATAGTATGAATGAAGAATGTATCAAACACTCGCTGAATAGAGCCTAATACCGTTTTTCGTTCATAGAACATGATAAAAAGAAATTCAATGAAAAACGGAACCACCAATACAATCAATAAAACAGTAAAAAAGATATTTACATAAAAGACCAGATTCACCAGCATCATGGAAACGATCACCCATACCAGTTGACTTACTCCCCGAAGTGACATCAGTGAAAAGAACCGCATGGGCTTACCATTCGAGAGATTTCCGGAAAAAACACGAACAGTTGAATAAAACAGCAATCCCATCCAAACAGAATTAATCAGAAATAAAAAATCATTCTTCTCATAATTAAACATTGATTTAAGGAAAGTAAATCCTGATCCTGAAAGATCATGAATCCCCTTGCCCGAAGTAATCAACAATTGAGCGATTGTTACCAGCGCAGATAGAATAGCTGTAATCTTCAAATAGCGCTTAAATCCACTTCTGTAAAACACCATTACATCATGGAACACTTCTCCGGTATCTTTGATGGTGTTTGTCTCTACCTTCTCATCCACTGTTTCATAAGGCAACAATTCCTCCACAACAACAGCTGATTTTCTGAATCGCATTGCCGGATAAACCACAAAATAATAAATAGCAAAAGCAGCACTAAATACAATCAGGCCCAGACGCAAAGCATCCGGAGCTTCTGTATGGCGGGTCACAAAACTCTCAATAATAGCTGCCATCACAATAATAGGTATAGCAGCGGCAAGCACTTTAAATCCTCTACGTGCGCTGATCAAAAAGGCCTGGCCTCTGGAATATGTTCCGGGGAACACCAATCCGCGCCCCATCGTTATTCCCGCAGCAGCTCCAATAATAATACCTGAAATCTCCAGTGTTCCGTGCAGCCAGATCGTCAGAAATGAAGCAGTGAACAAACCCTTATGTATAAAATAATACTGAAACGCACCAATCATCACTCCATTGTACGCTGTAATAAAACCGGTACCGGCCATGAAGAACACTCCTAATAAAAAAGTAAGAGTAATCACGTAAATATTATTAAGAGTAATATGCAAAAACATCTGATTCGCCGCATCTGCCTTGTATACAGCCATCGGATCACCTTTTGCGATATTTTGCTCTGTCATGGTTACATAGTCTTCGCCCAATATCTTCGCAGGAAATGTAGGATCATGATAAGCGGACAAAACACCGATTGCGAAAAAGAGAAAAAATATTCCGGCGGAAAGATAAATTTGTTTTCTGGCATGATAGAGATGCAACGGAAGTTCATCGGTCCAGAATTGCCGGATCCCCTGCCAGGTCTGTTTTTTATTCCGAAACAATTTCAGGAATACCTGTCTCGACATAGTGTTCAGGTACAACCGAACAGAGCGGTTTTTATAATACGTACGGGAATAACTTAAATCATCTGCCACCTGTACAAACAACTGACTCAGACGCTCCGGATCTTTATCTTCCTTATCAATGAGTGACTCGAGCTCCGACCACTTCTCCTTATTTTGCTGAATAAATACAGTCTCTTTCATTAAAAACCGGTGGCTTGAATAAACCCTTCACCAAAAATAGTGCAGAATATTCAATCTACCAATTGTCAATTCCTTGGAAACGCTTACATTCGTTCCTTAGATTATGGCTTCGGGTACCATTGAAATCACTACCACTCAAAATGTAATCATCGAGTATAAGCTCGCGGGATTGCGTTACAGGCTGCTTGCCTTTATGCTGGATTGGCTCTTCATCGGAATCCTGATTGGCTTAGGTATTTTCATCAACCATCGTGTCACATATAACCCAACAGCGTATGATTTTTACATCATTCTTTTTATCGTTCTGTTTTATGGCCCTTTGTCGGAATTAATTGGAGAAGGTCGTACTTATGGAAAAAAATTCACGCATATCCAGGTCATCAAAATGGATGGTAGTGCCCCAACTACAGAAGACCTGCTCATCCGCTGGACTTTCCGTCTAATAGACGTTATACTCACTTTCGGATCGATCGGAAGTTTGTTTATCAGTGCAACAAGAAAAGGACAACGATTGGGAGATATCATTGCCAACACAACCGTTATCCAACTAAAGGATGAGAAATCACTGAGCTACGCCGATCTTCTTAAAATCAGAAATACAGATACACATCAGATCAGCTACCCT
>JBIIRF010000279.1:0-3806 GCA_044341715.1 Bacteroidia bacterium
CAACGCTGCAGTAGCTACTGAAGAGTATTCAAAGAATGTTTCAGCCGCCGCTAAGCAGGTTAGTACCCTTACTGCTTCTTACGAGAAGGCTGCAACAGCAATGAACAGCATGACTGTAGCACATGACGATGTAAAAGGATTCACAGAGCAAATGAAATCAGCCGGTAAAAACATGGGTGCTCTCAATGCTGTGTATGAACTCCAGTTACAGGAAGCAAATACACGTATGAAGGACACCAAGAAGTTCTACGACGGAATTCAGGAGTTGTTGTCTAACCTTAACAACACTGTTGAAGATACCAAGCGTTACAAAGACGAAGTTGGTAAACTCGCGAAGAACCTCAACGCCCTCAACACGATTTACGGCAACATGTTGTCTGCTATGAATCCTAATTCAGGGAAATAATCACTGACATTTTTTCGTTATTCATTTATCAACCAAAAACCCTAGAATCGAAAAATGGCAGGTGCAAATCTATCACCGAGGCAGAAGATGATCGGGATGATGTACCTAGTGTTAACAGCTCTGTTGGCACTGAACGTCTCCAAAGAAATCATCAATGCGTTCGTTACAATTAACGACAGCCTTGAGATTACTGTAAAGAATCTCGCGGGCAAAAACACCCAGGCCTATAATGCATTTGAGAAACAGATGCAGAATGACAAGGCTAAGACTGAGCCATTCTACAAGAAGGCACAGGTGGTGAAGGCAGAATGTGAGAAACTCGACAAATACATTAATGCATTAAAAGAAGAGTTGATCCGTACTACTGATAAAATGGAGCCGAGTGCAAAGATGGTTCCATTGCGTGAAATGAAGTCTCAGGATAACTACGATGAACCAACCCGTATTATGTGCGGTGACAAACAGGATGGTCGTGGCCATAAGGCTTCTGAATTGAAAGGAAAGATTGACTCGTACAAGAAGAACATCCTCGCATCTTTGGATGCCGGCGATCGTGATAAATTCACCAAACGTCTGGATGAACTCTTCAATACGAAAGATCCTGTAGGTAAGGCTACAGAAGACGGAAAGAAGACCTGGGAAATGGCGAATTTCTACCATAACCCTGTAGTTGCTACCGTTGCATTGCTTTCTAAAATTCAGTCAGATATTAAGAATGCTGAATCGGAAATCGTTACTCACCTCTTGAGTGCGATCAACGCAGCTGACTTCAAATTCGATACACTGGCTCCGAAGGTAATTGCACCTTCAAGTTATGTGATCGAAGGACAAGAGTATTCAGCAGATATCTTCCTGGCAGCTATGAGTTCCACCAGTGATCCTGAGATTACGGTTGGTGGTTCAGCGCTGACAGTAGATGGTGGAGTTGGTATGTACAAAGTACGTGCTTCAGGCGTTGGTGAAAAGAAGTATGCCGGTGTAATCAAAGTGAAGAAGCCGGACAATACTTATGAATCATATCCATTTGAAAGTTCCTACATCGTTGCTAAACCTTCAGCATCGGTAGCTGCGGATAAGATGAATGTAATCTACATTGGTGTTCCCAATCCGATTACTGTATCTGTTCCGGGTGTACCTGATGAAAAAGTGAAAGCAACTCCAACCGGTTTTGCATTGATTCCAGATGCAAAGTTGGGTAAAGGACACTTCATTGCAGATGCAAAAGGACAACCGGGAGAAGGTAAGGTAGTAGTTTCTGCCGACTTCGGTGGAAAGCCAATGCAGATGGGTGAATTCAAATTCCGTCTCAAGCGTATTCCTGATCCGGTTGCTAAAATCGGCGGAAAGAAGGATGGTGGTATCTCTAAAGCAGTACTTGCTGCACAACAAGGTATCATCCCTACTATGGAAGGTTTCGACTTCGACTTATATCCTAAAGTAATCAGCTTCAAGATGAGCCGTTACGGAAAGGGTGTGGATCCTGTCGAAAAATCTGCTGACGGCGGTGCTCTTACCGGCGATATGAAGGATGTAATCAGCCGTTGCAAAGCGGGAGATAAAATCCTCTTCGAATACATCAAAGTATCGATGCCGGATGGTACAACCCGTACTGTGAACTCAATTCCGCTGACAGTGCAGTAAGGAATTACTCAAAATTGCAACCGCAAACATCACGATTCGTTTAAATTACAGAACACATCTTATATCCATGAAAAAGTTCTTCCTTATGCTTACAATCCTTGTGATAACAGGGATTTCGGCAAGTGCACAGAACGTGCTGGATGGAGTTTACGTGAAAGAGAATAATCCTGCACGCAGGGTGATTCCTTACACTTATCTCCGTGAAGCAGATGTAATGTGGGCAAAGCGTATCTGGCGTCACATTGACCTCAGCGAAAAGATCAACGCTCCGCTCCGTTATCCGAAAACTGATGAAACACAAGACAGGAAGAACCTGATCAATGTGTTTATGGATGCAATTCAGGAGGGTTCCCTCACTGCATTTGATCCGGGTGATGATGAATTCAAACTGCCAATGACCGGAGATGAGTTCTCTAAGGTGGGTGGTGCAGATTCTATCCAGATTAAAGTTACACGTGCTGAGCCACCTTACGATGAATACGATTCAACTGTATTCCGTCCATTCAACCGTGATGATGTAATTCAATATCGTTTGAAAGAAGAGTGGTTCTTCGATAAACAACGTTCAGAGCTAAAGTGTCGTATTATCGGTATCTGTCCGATGACCCTTGCCCGTGATCAGGAAGGTAACCTGATTGAAGGTGGTCAGAAGAAATTGTTGTTCTGGGTGTATTATCCAGAAGCACGTCGTATTCTTGCCAATGCAGAAGTGGCCAATCGTTTCAACACAGCTCAGCGTATGACGTTTGAAGATGTGTTCCAGAAACGGATGTTCAACAGCTATATCATTAAAGAAGATAACGTCTATAACCGCAGGGTGGATGATTACAAAGTGAATCCAATTGATGCATTGCTCGAATCAGAGCGTATCAAGCAGGAGATGATCAACTTTGAAATCGATCTCTGGGAGTATTAAGATGACTTCAGTTATAAGAAAAGGCTTCGGTGTTATACCGGAGCCTTTTTTATTTTATGGCCGTTTTTGACCAATGGATTTTATTATTTTGCATGACCGGATACAGTACGGAAATAGCTCCTTCTGTAACCTCATTAAACGTTGATATATGAAGCTTAAGCGCCTGTTTGGATGGTTGGGTATAGTTCTGCTGTTATTGCCGGTAGTGCCTGTTTCTGCGCAAAAAATACCGGTAAACAAACAGGCACTTCGAACCGATTCAACATTGAATGCCGAATGTTCACTGTTGGCTAAATCGCTGCTTGGTAGTTATTATGAAAAGGATTCACTATCCTATTATGATCAGCTTTTTCGCCTGCATTTGCTGGCAGGAAATTACCGAACAGGGGTTCAGTTTCTCAGGAAGTTCAGAAATATGCAGCCAGATAAAAACTGGGATGGACTGCCTGTAATCGGGATTCAGTTTGAACTTTACGGCTTTACAGAAGAGAAGCTGAGTGAAGGCAGAACGGATACAATTCCATTGATAGATGAACAGCTGCAACGATTGATTGAGGCTGCTCCAAAGGCATCAGTATCTTATGCGCAACAATATTTTCAACCCGACATCGAAAATCTTGTTAAGCGAAAAGATGAATTGGTTTCGAAGATTGTAGCACAGCAGGGAGATGATGTGGAGGTAAAGGATGCTTTGCAATTGTGTCGTTTCGTTTTGGCATTGAAGATTGCGTCCGCTGTTAACTCTACAGCCTTGAATTATTTTCGGAATCAGGAGGAGAAGACCTACCTTATTGAAGATAGTTTGTATTTGACAGGAGCAGATGGCGCTTTATTGTCGGGTAT
>JBIIRF010000034.1:0-12262 GCA_044341715.1 Bacteroidia bacterium
AAAGGGGAAATACTTCCGGTGCGAATACCGGTGAAGCACAGCAGGCAGCAGGAGTTCCAGTAATCGTTCATAGGGATTCGATAATTGCAGTGAACAAGGTCGATAATTTCTCATCCGCCGTAGCAGCTACTGCAATAATCTCTTCCAAAGTAACAGGGTGAAGGTTGTCAGGGTCGCATTCGTCAGTGAGGACAGACACGGCCAGACATCGCATGTTCATGTGTCGGGCGGTGATGACTTCGGGAACAGTACTCATTCCAACAGCATCAGCACCAATGATCCGCAGAAAGCGATATTCAGCTCTTGTTTCGAGCATAGGTCCGGGTACTGCAACATAAACGCCTTCGTGTACTTTCAACTGATGTGCAGCAGCAATTTCTTTCGCCATTTGCAACAAGCCAGTATCATAGGGGGCACTCATGTCCGGAAAACGCGGACCAAGTTCGTCGATGTTTTTTCCGATCAGTGGATTTTCTCCCTGGAAGTTGATATGGTCGTTCAGCAGCATCAATTCCCCTTTTTTGAAAATAGGATTCAATGCGCCTGCCGCGTTGGAGATCAATAAAGTTTCAACACCCAACAGTTTCATCACCCTCACCGGGAAACTTACCTGCTGCATCGTATAACCCTCGTAAAAATGGAAACGGCCCTGCATCGCCACCACCTGTTTGCCGGCAATACGTCCGATGAGTAATTGTCCGGCATGAGATTCCACCGTACTCAGCGGAAAATGAGGGATTTCGCTATAAGGTATAACTTTCTCAATCTGAATCGACTTCGCCAACCGGTGCAACCCGGTTCCCAGAATGATTCCCGCCACCGGAGTATCGGTTAGATAAGGTTTCAGAAAGGCGGCACTTTCCTGCGCTTGTATCAACATAAACGCAAAAATAGCCCATTCTCTTCTTCTTTGCGCTCAAAAAACTACCTTTGCTCTTCATTCTTACCCGATTATGATCCAGTTAGCGTATATCCGTGATAACAAAGAGGATGTCATCGCACGTCTCGCCATAAAAAACATCGATGCAACGGCGGCCATCGAAGAAATTATTCGTCTCGACAGTGAAAAGCGGAAGTTCCAGACAGAACTTGAAGCGTTACTGTCGGAGCAAAATACCCTCGCCCGGCAGATCGGTGAACTGATGAAATCGGGCAAAAAAGCCGAGGCCGAAGATCTTCGCAACCGTAGTACAGCTATCAAGGAGATGACCAAGGGCCTGGAAGATAAACAAGCGGCTACTGAAGCACAGGTGAATGATTTACTCGTGAAACTGCCGAATCTCCCTTCGCCGCAGGTGCCTCCCGGAAAAACACCGGAGGAAAACGAAGTAGTTTATCTCGATGAAACCCATCTCCCGAAATTAGGTCCCAACGCATTGCCTCATTGGGAGCTGACAGCGAAATATGATATCATCGATTTCGAACTGGGAAATAAAATTACAGGTGCCGGATTTCCGGTTTACAAAGGTCAGGGTGCCCGTCTGCAGCGTGCGCTGATCAATTTCTTTCTCGATCAGGCCAACAAAGCCGGTTATTATGAGGTGCAGCCGCCGATTCTGATCAATGAAGATTCCGGATTCGGGACAGGTCAACTGCCGGATAAGGAAGGACAGATGTATCATGTGGGTGTAGATAATCTCTACCTGATTCCAACGGCCGAAGTTCCCGTAACGAATATCTTTCGCGATACAATTGTGAAAGGGGAGGAGTTGCCGATTAAATATACCGCCTATACTCCTTGTTTCCGTCGCGAAGCCGGTTCCTATGGAGCGCATGTCCGCGGATTAAATCGTCTCCACCAATTCGATAAAGTGGAAATCGTGCAGATCGCTCATCCCGAGAAGAGCTACGAGATTCTGGAGGATATGCGCAACTACGTAGCGGGATTGCTGAAGATGCTGGAATTACCCTTCCGTACACTGAAGCTTTGTGGCGGTGATATGAGTTTTGCCTCTGCGCTTACTTACGATATGGAAGTGTGGAGTGCCGCTCAGCAACGTTGGCTCGAGGTGAGCTCAGTTTCGAATTTTGAAACTTTCCAGGCGAATCGTCTCAAATTGCGTTATCGCGATGGTTCCAATAAACCTGCGCTTGCTCATACACTAAATGGCTCTGCTTTGGCGTTACCTAGAATCGTGGCAGCCTTACTGGAAAATAATCAGCACGAGGGTGGAATTCGTATCCCTGCAGCATTAATTCCGTATACAGGCTTCGATACCATCAAATGAGGTCAATTCTACTCCTGATATTCTTCTTACTTGCCGGTAGTATTACTGGTATTGCACAGCCCGGACAAACCAATGCCGAGTTGGCGAATCAGTACTTTAGCTCTGGTGAGTTTGAGAAGGCAGTGGTTTATTTTGAGAAGTTCTATGAGCAGGATGCATTCAATGGGTATGCCGGCTATCTGCAATGTTTGATAAAAATTAAAGATTTTGATAAGGCCGAGAAGCTGATCAAGAAACAGCAGCGTAAGTTCCCGCAAGATCCGTCGATTAAAATCGATTTGGGTAGTTTGTATGAAGCAGAGGAGCAGCCGGAGAAAGCGGCGAAGGTGTATAACGATGCCATCAAAAATCTTCCGCCGGATATCAATCAGGTGAATTTACTGGGCAATGCATTTACGCGCAGGCAGCTGTCAGACTATACCGTGCAAACATATCTGCAAGGAAGAAAAGTGTTGAAAGGCGCTTATCCTTTTTCTTTCGAGTTGGCAGAAGCATATGCGCAGCTGGGGAAATTTCCGGAGATGGTGACGGAGTATATCGATATGCTCGATTTTAATCCGGGTTATCTTCCAAACATCCAAACCATCCTGCAGAATAAAATTGCCAATGATCTGAGTGGTGGTCTTAGTGATCTTATTCGTCAGACACTCCTGCGTAAAATTCAAAAGAATCCAAATGAAACCAACTATGGCGAATTACTGCTTTGGTTGTTTATGCAGGAGAAAGATTTTGAGTCGGCATTTATCCAGGCGAAAGGTCTCGATAAGCGATTAGGCGAGAGTGGTGACCGGATTTTGAGTCTGGGCCGTACTTGTGTGAGTAACCTCGATTATTCAACAGCCGAAAAATGTTTTCAGTATGTAGTGGACAAAGGTCCGGAAAGCACGAATTATGTCACGGGAAAAATGGAGTTGATCAACACCATGAACGCCCGTATAACTAGTTCCGGAAGTTACACGCAGAGTGATTTGTTACGCCTTGAACAGGATTATACCAGCGCGTTAGCGGAACTCGGTAAAACGATTGCCACTGCTCCACTCGTGCGTGGATTTGCACATCTCCAGGCGTTTTATCTCTACAATACGGAAGCAGCCATCGGTTTGCTGAATGAAACCATTGAAATGCCGAATCTGAAAAGTCAGTTTAAGGCCGAATGTAAACTGGAGCTCGCGGATATTTATGTATTTAAGGGTGAAGTATGGGATGCAGCACTCTTGTACGGACAAGTCGACAAAGATTTTAAAAACGATGCATTAGGCCGTGAAGCAAAATACCGCAACGCACGACTCTCCTATTACCTCGGTGAATTTGATTGGGCGAAAGATCAGTTGAATGTTCTGAAGGCAGCAACGAGTCAGCTGATCAGTAATGATGCACTCTCCCTGGCCTTGCTCATCACTGATAACACCAATCTCGATACAACCACTGAAGCATTGTTGATGTACAGCAGAGCAGATCTCCTCGATTTTCAGAATAAAGATAGTCTGGCGATGCTGGCATTGGACAGTATCATCACCGTATTTCCCGGACACACGTTAAGTGATGAAGTATTGTTTAAAAAAGCACAGATTCTCAAAATCAAAGGACGTTATTCAGAAGCTGCAGCTTTGTTGCAGGAGATTACAGAGAAGTATGGTGAAGATATTTTAGCCGATGATGCCATGTATCAGTTAGGTATTTTGTTTGAAGATCGATTGAACGATAAAGAGAAAGCAAAAACGTTGTATGAAACCTTGCTGACCAAATATCCGGGAAGTCTTTTCGTCGTAGATGCGCGTAAACGTTTCAGGGCATTGCGTGGTGATAAAGTGAATTGATTCTTTTTGCTTAATTTCCAGTCTTGAATACAGATGGAACACAGATGAAGCTGATAGAGCGGATTGACGCGGATTTACTTTGATGTATTTTTGAAACACACTGTGGTCATTGAGTAAGCTAGTGAAAGTTTCATTGATACTTATTGGTTGATTTTGTATTTTTGAACCATAACGCAGAATATGATTATTTACAACGTAACGGTGAATGTCGATGAGGATGTTGCCGTAGAGTGGTTGCAATGGATGAAGGAAACGCATATTCCCGACGTAATGAAAACGGGGATGTTTCTTGAGTCGCGTATTTGCAGAGTGTTGGCAGAGGAAGCCGGTGGGTGGACGTATGCCATTCAATACACATGCAAGGACATGGCCACTTATGAAAAATACCGCGATGAATTTGCTCCGTCATTACAGGCGGATACAGCCCGTAAATACGGTGGTAAGTTTGTTGCCTTCCGTACCTTGTTAGAAGTGGTATGAAGCAGCGAAGCGATCAGGTAAGAGCCAAGAAATTTCTCGGGCAGCACTTTCTCAACGATGAGCAGGTAGCGAAAGATATCGTAGCTGCGTTAACGTTACCCGATGATACGAATACAGTGCTGGAGATTGGTCCGGGTATGGGTGTATTGACAAAGTATCTTCTCGAAGAAAAAAGCTATACTACCTGGGCTGTGGAACTCGATCGCGAATCAGTACCTTATTTGCTTGCGCGTTATACTGATCTAAATGGCCGTCTCATCGAAGGTGATTTTCTGCAACTTGATCTGGAGAAATTATTTCCCGGGAAATTCGCCATTATTGGAAACTTCCCATACAATATCTCCTCACAAATTCTCTTTCGTATTCTCGATATGAAGGAACGTGTTCCGGTAATGGTGGGCATGTTTCAGAAAGAAGTCGCTGAACGTATCGCCTCACCTCCCGGTAACAGAGATTATGGTATTCTCAGCGTGTTGCTCCAACCCTGGTATGAGATCGATTATCTCTTCACGGTTCACGAACATCAGTTCGATCCACCACCGCGAGTGAAGTCGGCAGTGCTTTCTATGCGCAGAAACAATCGCACCGAACTTGGTTGTGATGAAGTCTTTTTCAAACGTTTGATCAAACAAGGATTTAGTCAACGCCGCAAGACCTTACGCAATGCACTGAAACCACTATTGCCCAAAGATGCATCCCATATTCCTTACCTCGACCTGCGCGCAGAAGCCTTGGGTTGGGAACAGTTTGTGGAATTGGCGAACCTTCTTAGCCACTGATTTATGATGAATCTTATGATTCGTTCTGATAAACATAATAAATCATAAATTTTCAGTTTGATCAGTGGCCCATAAACGCTGAATGGTCTATTCCTGATTATAATGCAATCACCCCGAAGAATTTGCTTTTGGTAATCACCATTTTGTAATTCTTCGTTTAAGTGGTCGATTATCTTTTCTAATTTCCGAGTGTTATTCGAAGATGGCCCTCGTAGAAGTCACTAAACAAGGTTTGTATTGTCCGCAGGCGGATGTGTACATTGATCCCTGGCGGAAAGTTCCCCGGGCAATCATTACACATGTGCACGCTGATCATGCAAGAAGTGGCATGGGACTTTACATTGCGCAGGAGCATTCTGTTCCTTTGTTGAAGTCGAGGTTGGGGAGGATTCAGGCGCAGGGGTATAGTTACGGGACGAGTTTTTATTGTAATGGTGTGCGGTTCTCTTTTCATCCTGCCGGACACGTTCCCGGTTCTGCTCAGGTGCGACTGGAATACAAAGGCGAAGTGTGGGTAGCATCCGGAGATTATAAAGTAGAAGATGATGGATTGAGTGTGCCCTTCGAAATTGTGAAGTGCCATAAGTTCATCACGGAGTCGACGTTTGGTATGCCGATTTTTCGCTGGATGTCGCAGGAGAAAGTGTTTGGCGAACTCAACGATTGGTGGGCATCGAATGCCGATGAAGGAGTGGTGTCGGTGATGGTTGGATATAGTCTGGGTAAGGCACAACGCATCCTGCATCATCTCGACGATTCCATTGGTCCTATCATTGTGCATCCCGCCATTCACGATATGAACGATGATATCCGCGCTTTTGCTCCGCAGCTGAAACAGGCTACCAAGTGGACAAAAGGAATTAATCCGGAGCAGCACAGGAATGCGATGATCTTGATTCCACCCGGCGCACATGAAGCGAACTGGCTCGAGAAATTTCGTCCTTATTCGATTGGATTTGCGTCAGGATGGATGAATCTCCGTGGTGCGAATAAATGGGATCTTGCCGACCGCGGTTTTGTGATCAGTGATCATGCCGACTGGCCAGGACTCCTTTCCGCCATCAAAGCCACCGAAGCAGAGGAGATATATGTTACTCACGGCTATACGGAAACGTTAGTCCGTTACCTGAACGATCAGGGGATGAATGCAATGGAACTGGAAACACTCTACGAAGGCGATGAAGCTGAAGCAAGAGCCTTTATGCAACATTGATGAAAGCATTCGCCGAATTATATCGCCGTCTCGAATATGCCCGTTCTCCTGAGAAGAAAACGGACCTGCTTCTGCGTTTTTTGAATGAAGCAAAAGAAGATGATAAGCTTTGGGCGATTGCGATCTTTAGCGGAAAGAAAGTACGCAGTGGTGTATCGGTGAACCTGCTCCGTGAATTTGCATTAAAAGTGTCGGAGATAGAAGAGTGGTTGTTCGATGAATGTTATGCGCGTGTGGGTGATCTGGCGGAAACGATTTCGTTGATACTTCCGGCGCCGTCAAATGAGCATGGGCAAACACTCGCCGGGACATTAAGACTGATGCGTGAAGTAGAAAAAGCAGAGGTGGATGATAAACGAAAGGTGGTTGTGGAAGCCTGGAATGCTATGGAGACGTTTGAACGATTTGTTTTTAATCGCTTGCTCACGTCGGGTCTGCGTCAGCGATTACCGAGAAAGATTATCTGTAAAGCCGTTGCCTTACATACGAATATTGCAGAGAAAACAATTGCACACCGATTATCCGGCGACTGGACACCTTATCGAACTTCCTATGAAGAACTCGTATTGACTCGACATGATGATGAACATCTCTCGCATCCATATCCATTTTGTAAAGCAGAGAAGTTGCAGAATGATCCGGATAGCTTGGGTGATGCTTCTGAATGGCTGGCTGAGTGGAAATGGGAAGGTCTGCGCGGACAATTGATCAAGCGTGGAGGTAAAGTGTACTTGTGGAGTAAGGAAGAAGAACTGGTTACAGATAAATTTCCAGAGATAGAGTCGTCGATGGCCGCCTGGCCGGATGGAACCGTTCTCGACGGAGAAATCATGGGTTTTCGGGAAGGTCGACCAATGACATTGTTGCAATTGCAATCCAGGCTGAACAGAAAAAATATCGATAAAAAAGTATTGCAGGAGATTCCCGTTGTATTCATGACTTTCGATTTACTGGAAGATAACGGTGCGGATATCCGACAATTGCCACTTGCAGATCGGAGAAAACGTTTGTCGAAATCGCTGGAAAAGTATCAGGGTGATGCATTGATGCTCTCTGAAGCTGTTTCTTTTAAATCATGGAAGCAACTGCGGGAGACACGAAGATCAGGAATTGCCTCCGGAAGTGAAGGCCTGATGTTGAAACGTACGGATAGTTTTTATGAGAATGGAAGCTGGTTTAAATGGAAGTTTGAACAGCATACCATAGATGCAGTGTTGATCTATGCACAGGCGGGACCAAGAAGTGGAGCGGCGAAATATTCCGAATACACCTTCGGACTCTGGAGCGGTGAATTATTGGTTCCTGTCGCTAAGGCCGTCACCGGATTGTCGAATGCGGAAGTGCGCGAGATTGATGAGTTCGTGCGGAATAATACAAAGGAGAAATTTGGTCCGGTAAGGAGTATCAGTGCAGAGCTGGTATTCGAAATCGCCTTCGAAGCCGTAGAGTTCAGTATACGACATAAATCGGGAGTCACCGTGCGGGCACCGAAGATTCTGAAGTGGAAAACGGAATTGAAGCCCGAGGAGGCACATTCGCTGGATGATTTAAAGAAGATGATCCGCTGATGAAACGTGCAAAGAAAATAGTGTCGATACAAATGGACGTAGCGGATGCTGCATTCCAAAAGTTCTATGCGGAGAAAGGATGGACACCATTTCATTTTCAGCGGGAAGTATTCGATTGCTTTTTTGCCGGCTATTCGGGATTGCTGAATGCACCAACAGGCAGCGGTAAGACGTATGCGTTAGGATTGCCGGTTCTGGCGCATGCACTGATGCTGCAAAGTGCGGGCGAATTATCAAAAGGACTCAAGGCTATCTGGATTACACCTATTCGTGCATTGGCTCCGGAGATTGAATCGAGTCTCAAAACCGCCTGTGAAATTCTACACCTCGACTGGAGAATTGAAAACCGTACCGGCGATACATCCGCAAAAGATCGTGCCCGACAAAAAAAAAGTCCTCCCGATTTTCTGATCACCACTCCCGAGAGTCTGCATATTCTTCTCTCACAAAAAGGAAGCAAGGAGTTGTTCGGCAACCTGCAATGCATCGTAGCTGATGAATGGCATGAATTGCTGAGTACAAAACGGGGAGTGCAATTGGAGTTGGCTTTGTCGAGGTTAAGAACGTTGGCACCCGGACTTCGCACCTGGGGAATCTCTGCGACCATCGGGAATCTCGAGGAAGCTGCAACTGTTTTGCTCGGACTGAATCCGCCACCGTATAAGCTGATCCGAACAGATATCGAAAAGAAAACGGAAGTAGTTACGCTTTTACCGGAGGAGATTGATAAGTATCCCTGGGCCGGACATCTCGGTTTAAAAATGTTGCCGGCGTTGATTCCCATCATTAACGGATCTGCATCAACGTTAGTATTCACCAATACACGTGGACAAGCAGAAATCTGGTATCAGTCTTTACTGAATGCCTATCCCGACTGGGCCGGACAAATGGCCTTACATCATGGATCACTTGACGGAACCACACGTGCCTGGGTTGAAAATGCATTGCACGAAGGAAAACTAAAGTTAGTGGTCTGTACTTCTTCGCTCGATCTCGGTGTTGATTTTCGTCCGGTAGAGACGGTCGTTCAAATCGGAAGTCCGAAAGGTGTGTCCCGGTTTGCTCAGCGTGCAGGTCGAAGTGGTCACCGTCCGGGAGAGGTAAGCAGAATATATTTACTTCCTACCAATTCTCTGGAACTCATCGAAGCGGCCGGAATGAAGGAAGCATTGAAGCGAAAAATGTTTGAAGAGCGGCCTCCCGTTTACAGAGCTTTTGACGTGTTGGTGCAGTATCTTGTAACGTTGGCTGTAGGTGATGGATTTTATCCTGAAGAAATTCGTAAAGAGGTATCACAAACATTTTGCTACTCCACCTTCAGCGACGATGAATGGCGACAGGTATTGCAGTTCATTACCACAGGCGGAGATACACTCAAAGCCTATTCGGAATTTTCAAAAGTGCAGGTAGTGGAAGGGAAGTTTGTAGTAGAAGATAAACGGACAGCCATGCGACATCGCTTGTCAATTGGCACGATAGCCAGCGAGATTAGTATGTCGGTGACATTGATGAACGTAAAAAAACTAGGCAACATCGAAGAGTATTTTATTTCGAAGATCAATCCCGGCGATGTGTTTGTATATGCCGGACAAATGCTCGAGCTCGTGCAGGTGCGTGGAACACAAGCCATCGTGCGAAAAACTACACGGAAATCAAAAGTAGTGCCCAGCTGGAATGGCGGACGTATGCCACTCAGTAACCAGATCTCCGCACTTATCCGCGAAAAACTCAGCGACTATGCCGATGGAGATATTACCGATGTAGAGATGGAGAAGCTTGTGCCATTGCTCGAGTTGCAACGAGAAGGATCAGCGGTTCCAAGGGAAAAAGAATTGCTTGTTGAAGTTTTTCATTCCGACCAGGGTCATCATTATCTCTTCTATCCATTTGAAGGACGATTGGTGCACGAAGGAATGGCCATGTTGCTAGCATATCGCCTCACGCAATTACATTCTGCAAGTTTTAGTTTGGGCATGAACGATTACGGCTTCGAACTCCTCACCGACAACGATGTTGATTTCACGCCCTACATCAACGAAGCGTTATTCAGTACAGAAAATCTAACCGACGACATCTACGCCAGCACCAACTATACAGAGATTGCACGACGCAGATTCCGGGATATTGCTTCCATTGCCGGATTGCTCTTCAAAGGTTTCCCCAAGAAGCAACAGAAGACACGACATCTGCAAGCTAACTCCAATTTGTTTTATGAAGTCTTCGCTGATTATGATCCGGATAATTTCCTGTTGCGGCAATCGCTCGAAGAAGCACTGTCCTACCAGCTGGAAGAATCACGGTTACGACTGGCATTAAAACGGATGCAGCAACAAAAATTACTGATGTATGAAATCGCACAACCGACACCTTTCTCCTTTCCGATACTGGTTGATTCAATGATGCGTGGAAAGCTCTCCAACGAATCGCTCGAGGACAGAGTAAAAAGGATGCTCTCACAAATGCAGGAGGGATAAACTAAATTTGCAGCGATGATCGAGTTACAGGAATATGCATCCATCACTATCGGCGGAGAGATCCTCTTCCTGATGCCTGATCGTGCAATCTGGTGGCCAGACCGAAAGCGTCTCATCATTGCTGATCTCCATCTTGGGAAAGCATCGCATTTCAATCGCCACGGTTCCGTGTTGCCGAATACACCTGCAATACGTGATTTGCAAAAACTCCATTTGTTGTGCGAAGTACTCAATGCAGAGTCGTTGCTTGTATTGGGTGATTTGTTTCATTCGGAATACAACAATGAGTTTGAATTGCTGAAGCTTTTTAAATCCAATTTTCCGGCGATGCGATTGGAAGTCGTAAAAGGAAATCATGATATTCTCTCTGCTGAAGATTATCATTCAGCCGGAATCATTTTGCATGAACAATTTCTCGAAGATGGTCCTTTTGTATTTGTGCATGATCCGCTGGAAGTAAAACATGAAACAAAATTCCTCATTGGCGGACACGTTCATCCCGGTGTTGTACTTCACGGCAAAGCACGTCAGCACGTCCGACTCCCCTGCTTTTACTTTACGGAAAAATATGCAGTAATGCCTGCCTTCGGAGCACTTACCGGTTTACATGCGCTTCGGCGACAACATAAAGAGGATCGCATTTTTGCGCTGGTTGGTGAAAAAGTAGTAGAGTTAAAAGTTGCTGCCAGAGGCTGATTAGCTTGAATTATTTTGCAGTGATTTACCGTAAAATTGTATGGTATATCAGTCATTAAAGCTAAATAATCAAATTAAAGACCGAAAAATCATACATAAGATAACTTTTTCTATAATTTATTCGTATATTTGTAGGGTTAATCATTCGTTATAATAAAAATACGTATTTAATGTCTGGTATATCATACAAAAATTGGAGTTCAATGAGTGATAAGGCACTGGCTGAACACATTGGGCATTTCATTCGGGAAAAACGCCTTGCACGCAACAAAACGCAGCAGCAACTAGCTCATGAAGCCGGGGTCAGCAGATCTACTTTGAGCTTATTGGAAAAGGGTGAAGTTGTCACAGTGGCCACTTTATTACAAGTGTTGCGGGTATTGGATCAATTGCAGGTGTTGGATGTTTTTACGATACATCCGTTGGTAAGTCCGATCCAGGCGGCAGAAATGGAATTGAAACTGCGAAAACGTGCAAGAGGAAAGGGTAATTCATCCACAACATCATCAAGCTGGTAGGTTTTGAATGCTGCTTATATAAAAGTCTGGAACGAAGTGGCGGGTGCTGTACTTTGGGATGAACGCATCGGCTGTGCTACGTTTGAATATGACAGGAATTTCAAAAAGCTGCAATGGGAACTTTCTCCTTTGAAGATGCCTTTGAGTGATGGTGCGTCAATATTCAGTTTTCCGGAATTGAGAAAGGATCCGCGATCAGGTTTTGATACATTTAAGGGTTTGCCTGGTTTGCTGGCGGATGTGCTGCCGGATAAATATGGGAATCAGCTGATCGAAGCCTGGCTGGCAACACAGGGCCGTTCCGGAATGAATCCGGTGGAGCTGTTATGTTTTATCGGCACAAGAGGAATGGGAGCTCTGGAGTTTGAGCCGTTGGTGCTTAAAGAGGGAAAGCGTGCGTTTCAGATAGAGATCGATGAATTGGTCACAATTGCTGCCAGATTACTTGCGGAGCGAAATTCGTTTTCAACCAATACTAAAAAAGAAAAA
>JBIIRF010000280.1:0-3779 GCA_044341715.1 Bacteroidia bacterium
GTTACAGGAGTGCCGAAAACACAAGATGGAAGTTTGGTATACTGCAATAGAGAATAGTCCGATAGCTCCTGATCTGTTACAGTCGCTTCAATATGCGAATGCTTCAGGTTATCCGGAAGACGAAAAGTTGTTTGAGCGGATGCATGATATTCCATACAATGTTGCCGCTGAACTGACACCTGATTTTGTAATCGAGAAAAGATTGATGGATGCCCGTGAATTTTCGGATAGCCCTTACCGTTATCATCTGGTGTACTTCGATGCATTTACACCGCGTGTACAACCTGAACTCTGGACAGAAGAAGTATTCAGAAATATTCATGCTGCCATGGCTCCGAATGGAGTACTCGTAACTTATTCTTCAAAATCCGATGTTCAAAGGATATTAAAGTCAATCGGGTTTCAGGTTGATAAACTCGAAGGGCCTCCAGGGAAACGGGAAATGATAAGGGCCGGTGCTCATAAAGGTGCATTTGCACTCTGATAATCGGCTATTCTTTCTCCATAAATTGTTTGAGGTCAACCTCCAGCTCATGTGCCAGCTTAAAACCTGCCATGCGCCATTTGAATTCCCCGTCTTTGTAAATCATCAACGTAGGAACACTCATGATCCGCAATGATTTGCTTACCTCCGGCTGTTGATCTACATCGAGTTTGAAGATGCGGATTTTATCTCCCAGTCTGGATTCTAATTCTTGCAGAATTTCATCCAGATAGTTGCAGGGTTCACACCAGGTGGCAAAAAAATCGACGAGTACCGGTGAGTTCCCTTTTGTGAGTTGTGCAAGTTCAGTTTCTGTGACCGGATCAGTAATATATTCCATGGTAAAGGGCGATTGTTGTGGAGGTGTTCTTTGTTGTTTTATGCGCTATTTCCTTGCCTTGAGTGATAATGGTAATCGTTTCATGCCGCCCAGGTATTTCCACATTGCACCGAAGTAAACAAGAATAATAATAGCAGAAATAATGCCCCAGGTTACTGATGTGAGTGGTAGCATTTTTCTTCCATACTCATAGAGTAACCAGATAGCGGCTGTGCTGATCATCATAAATAAAATCCTTCCTGTTTCGTAGGGGATAGCGTAAACTTGTTGTCCTTTATAAAAAGAAAGAATCATCATGGTGCTATAGCAAATCAAAGTGGCCCAGGCTGCGCCGGTATATCCCATTATCGGAATCAACCAGATGTTGAATACAATGGTGATTATCGCACCGGCAATGGAAAGTCCGGCACCGTAATAGGTTTGTCCGCTTAATTTATACCAGATACTCAGATTTAAATAAATCCCCAGGAACAAATTGGCGGCAAGCAAAATCGGAACAACATGTAATCCACTGTGGAAATTTTCTCCAATGAAATACTTTACAATATCCATGTAGCACATAACGCCAAGGAAAATAATACATCCGGCCAGTACAAAGTAATTCATGATGGCTGCAAAAAGTTGTCTCGCATTTTCTTTGTGCTGTTGGGAAAAATAAAACGGATCAGCTGCATAGCGGAAAGTCTGTACAAAAAGTGTCATGAGAATACTGAGTTTATAGCAGGCACTGTATATTCCTAATTGCTGCATTGCACTGGAGGGATCTGTTACGAGGTACTTCAAAATAGCCCGGTCGAGTGTTTCATTGATCATTCCCGCAAATCCGGCTATTAGCAATGGGAATCCATAAACGAACATCTCTTTAATGATGTCCTTGTTGATGGTGCCTCTCATATCTCTGAGTTCAGGAAGCAGGAAAAGCAAGGTAATGCCGCTGGCAACAAGGTTAGACAAAAACACATATCCGACACCGTTAGTGATTCCGGAGCTGTCTGTTACTTGTTGGGGCAATACAAGTAAGAAGAATAAATTAAGTCCGATGTTTATAAATATGCCCGAAAGCTTGATCAACGCAAACCGCATTGCTTTGTTCTGCTGGCGTAAGCGGGCGAAAGGCAGTGTGGACAACGTGTCGAATGCCAGAATCAATGCAAACCATCGGATATACTCCGGATGATCGGCATAACCCAGTGCGGACGCAATCGGTGAGGCAAATAGCAAGAGGATCGCTGTGAAGAATCCGGTTGTAGCACTCAAACTGATTTGCGCATTTCCGTACACATTTTCCTGTTTCAGTTTCTTGTTCGAGAAATGAAAGAAGGCGGTTTCGAGTCCGAGCGTATAAAAAACCATCAGGAAGGTAGTATAGGAATAAAACTCCGACACCACGCCATAATCGGCCGGACTAAAAATTCGTGTGTAAAGTGGTACCAGGAGGTAGTTGAGTAATCTCCCCACAATACTGCTGAGTCCGTAAATGGCTGTTTGCCCGGCCAGGGCCCGAAGTTGGCTCAAGAGTAGCCTGTTAAGTTTGGACAAAGGTATAAAATGAGGCATTATCTCACCGGCTGTTAAATACCTCCCTTCCTGAATCCCCGAAAAGGAGGGTTTTGTGGAGGATGACAAGTCTCACGATGTTTCCCAGCACCGAAACTTTTATATTTGTCAAAACTGTTAAAGTCATGAAAAATCTCTTCACTCTCTGCCTGCTAGTACTTGCACTGTTCTTCATGGGTTGTCCTTACGGATCCGAAGTAGCCATTGATGATGGTAAAGCGAAACTCGAAGAAAAACTAATCGGTAAATGGGAAGCAAAGAGCAGCTCCGATTATGACTACATCGTTTCGAAGTACGACGAAACCACCTACAAGATCGAAAAGAAACCCCGCCAGGAAGGTGAAAGTACGATCTACTATGGCTTTCTTTCTGATTTGAAAGGCACCCGTTTTTTGAATGTTTGGGAGGACAATGAAAACACAACCCGTACGTACTATTTCTATAAAATGGATTTAACCACCAGCGGAGCAAAACTTACATTGTCTCCTGTAACTGAAAATATCAAAGAGAAATTCACATCGTCCGCCGAACTGAAAGCCTTCATCGAAAAGAATATGGCGCTTAGTTTCTTCTACAACAAAGAAGACGAAGTGTATATCCGTGCTGATTGATTCAACGACCTTCAAAAGGGAACACGGATAAAAACGGATCGAACGGGTGAGCGCGGATTTATTCAGGAGTAAAATGCTATCTGCGTTTCAGATAACATTGGATCTACCTTTTCAATTTAGCACACATAATTTCAGAGTACTATGCTTTTCTTAATTGAACTTGACACTTCGATACGTTTAAAAATTTTTTTCTCAAAAAACATTGTCGCTACTACGGCCCTCTGCGACTTTGCGCCTCTGCGAGAAACCCATTTTGCACAAGTAATAACGGAATATGCTACTTATCCGGGGGATTAATTCAACGCCTTTCAAGAGGGAACACGGATATAAACGGATCGAACGGGTGAGCGCGGATTTATTCCGGAGTACAATGCTATTTTCGTTATGCAGAACACTGGATCTAAGTTTTCAATTAAGTAATAGATTTCTCAGGAAAAATGGCACTTATTAGTTGAACTTGCAAACCAATAAACTTAAAAACTTAAAAACTCAGATTTACAATTGAAACTACATGTCTACTTCCAGCAACACCGGACAATGATCTGAATGTTTCGCTTCGGGTAAAATGACACAACGTTTCAGATTGGTTTCGAGATTTTTTGATGCCATGAGATAATCGATTCGCCAGCCTAAGTTTTTTGCCCGTGCATTGAATCGGAAACTCCACCAGGTGTATTGATGCGGCTCATCATTAAAGTGTCGGAAGGTGTCGATGAATCCGCTTTTAAAAAAGGCTTCCATCCATTCTCTTTCTTCCGGTAAAAATCCGGAGCTCTTTGCATTGCTG
>JBIIRF010000332.1:0-3165 GCA_044341715.1 Bacteroidia bacterium
GGTGTAGTCAGGTTGATTGTATTCACACCCAGGGCTGTTGAATAAGCAACAGGACCGTATACTGTGGTCATTGGTGTCAGATTTGGAGTTCCGGTTGCGAACACCGTTCCAGGAGGAATGAGTGCATATCTGATGGTAAATCCACCATATGGTGAGGCACTACCTTTAGAAGCAATGGTAAATCGAATTGCATTGATACGGTCGCCATTTACCAATCCATTAAGTGTTAACTCCGATGCCTGATAAATAATTTGTGTTCTTGCATCAGTAGCGGTTGCTTTGAATGGAGTGATAGCGGTATTACTCAATGTACCGAAGCTATAAGTTACTGACGTACTAAATGCACTATTCACTTTCACACGTCCATTGATAGTAAGATCCTTTTTAACTTTAAGTGCATCAGCAGCAGGATTTGGAGCATTGATCAATACAGAGTCAAGAACAGAGATTGTCAGATTATTACAATTCGCTGCAATTGCTGATTTAATTGTAGGACGGAAATAAGGACGAGAAGGAGTTCCAACCGGAGGGAATACCTGTGCACGATTAACTACTGCATCATCGGTGATAGTTGGAACACCACCGCACCAGTTACCAGGGTTATTCCAGTCGTCGGTATTACCCAACCAAAGTTTGTAACCTACAGGGCAGTTTGGAGAAATAATAATTGAAAAATCTTCTATTTCACCATAGGTGTATTGCAAACAAGGATCAATATTACCAGCTGCCCAAACCTCACGGACACGCATACGTGTAACACCGGTATAACCGGCTGCTGGAACTGTAAATGCAATACCGGCAGATTGGTTCGCATTCAAACTAACTTGTCCGAGTTTTTCACCTGCATCATTGAAGTCACCATCACGATTATAATCAATAAATACAGCGATATTATTTGCCGAAACCCATGTTCCTGCTTGTACAGTAACGGTATAAGCAGCAGCCTGTGTAAGTACAACCGTACGTCCAGTTACTGCAGGCCACAATTCATAGGCTGGCGGGAAAGATGTAAAGTCACAACCAGGACCTCCGTTAGAGACCAAACATGGAAGATTTGTCGGTAAACCAGTATTATTGTTTGTTGCACCAAAGTTGGTATTAATTGAAGTTCCGATAGCACCATTTAAAACAACAGATTGCACGTAGTCATTATTGGTATATGATCCATTTAACCATGACGTACCAACTGTATATGTCCCTACGCAATAAGGTAAGTCAATCTGGCTGGCACCTGGTAGTGAGAATCCGCCTGCATTTGGTTCAAATGAAACCCCTGTACCTCCGGGAGAAGGACAAGCTGTTGGAGATCCACCTGCAGCTGCGCCACGTAAGTCGGCATCTACGAAGTTACCACCTGTTGCAGTTGGTTTGATATCATAGGTCAACCAGAAGTAAGTAGTATCATATTCAAGGAAGAAACAAGATGTTCCTCCGTTGATGAAATCAAGGTTTGTACCGGGAACGGCGATGGTCTGACCGAAACGACGGCTTGGATAATCTGAAGTTCCTGCAGTAACCGGGAAAGGAGATACATAAGTAGTATCAAACAACGGGCTACCACCGGTATAATAAATCTTTGCATCATCGATGTCCAACACGTTGGTTGTTCCGTTCGTATTCAACAACAATGAATCCAGTTTACAAGCAGTAGTCAATGCAGGAACCGCATCAATATAACCGCAACCGGAAGTACCTCCAACGATACAACGTAAACCAACAATCATGTGGTTATTAATACCCACACCAACAGACGCTCCGTTATTCTGAGTCATGTTGATACTTACATCAGTAGCAAGTGTAGCTGTAGGATAAGTTTCTGCCTGAACCTGATCGATATAGATGTTATTACCATCTTTACAGATACCCATGATGATGAAATAATAACGTTTGCCATTATAAGTAGCAGCAGGTAAATCATATCTATATTGATTCCAGGTATTTGCTGTTGCAGCCGGAATACCATTGTTACGACGGAAAATATCAGTTGTACCTAAATTATTTGATAATAGTGTAGCACCGGTTAATGAAGGTACAGTATTTACATAAATACGGATTTTATCATCATTTGCCAGGAAAGCATTATCACGATACATGTAAAAACGGAAAAATGGATTCACTCCTCCATTATTACTGAAATCAAATGGTTTGGTGATGATGAGTGATGTATCATTGTTGGTACCAACAAACGAATTAAACATCATAATATTAACTCCACCTCCCGGACTAGGCGTGCAAGCTGGGTTAGTAGCTGTACCTGCGACTTGCAAAGAGAACGCACCGTTTACGTTTGAAACAGCTTTTTGCTGTCTCCAACCCGGAGCCGGGAAAATAGTAGCGCTTTCAAACGATTCGTTCTGTAAAACAGCCTGAGCATTGGATCCCGTAGGAATGAATGCGGCCATCGCCAGCAGAAATGCCGTAAGCATTCTGGTTACCGAAGATGCACGTAAGTAGTTGTGTTTCATGCGATTAATTGTTTTGTTGTTGTTGCTGCCAAGTTTTCGGGAATTTTCCGGTCAAAGCAGTAAAGGTTATTTCGATTGTAAGTTTGGAGTGTTTTTCAGTTCAGTATTTAACGGTTAACTTGACTTTAAGCAGGACGTCCCTCGTATTGAATTGTACTTTTCTAATATGATTCCTGTCATGCTGCTGCAAGGAACTGTTATATTATGTTCAGTTTATCGTTAAATTTCGGGTAAATGTACACAAGTTCATTTCAATTTACAATATACTTTCACTCAATATACCGCTACTTTCTATTAAAAGTACAAATTCTTGGGTCAAGGGCTTGGATTGGGCGGTGAACTGCTACCCTTTTTTTAGGAGAAAAATCCTGATTTACCTACTTTGGCTCCGTGAAACCTGTTTTTAGTGCCGAAGAAGTACAAAAATCGCGGGAAACCGGATGGCTGGAGCAACTGTGCCTGATTTCCAATCACTTCGAGAGATTCAGCCTGTTACATACCGGAACTCATGCCGGAGCCGCACCTCATCGCTTCGATTTGCTGGCCGGATTGGGTTCAATCGCCGGATTCGATCTTTTTGGAACCACCTCTTTGGAGGCAATAGATGAATTTCTGGCGCTACATAAAGGCAAATTCATCTTCGGTCATCTGAATTATGAATTGAAGGACCATATCGAACCGGGATTGTTGAGTCGCCATC
>JBIIRF010000281.1:0-3751 GCA_044341715.1 Bacteroidia bacterium
GTGAATGTTGCGCTTGGAGAACTTGTTCCAAAGTTGTTCCAGGATGAGTTGTCATCTGATTCTTGCCACTGAAACGAAACTCCGGAACCAGAAGTTGAGTTTTGAAGGCTTAAACTTACAGCTGAGCCAGCACAAACAGTCGTTGAACTTGCAAGAGTATTTCCAGGTGTAGGTTGTCCAGCACAAGGTGCACCGGCAGTATAACCCAATTGAATTTGAGGACGAACAGTTTGAAGCCCCATTGTCATTGTTGCAGCACTATTTGATCCACCAAATGTTACATTGGAGATATTATCACTTCTCCATGCGAAACCACCAGTAGTCGGACTACCTGCAAAAATACTGCAGTTCCAATCTGAACCAATCATGAGGTTTCCTCCTGTGTAGATGAAAGGAGAACTGAATGTTAATGTGATGAAACCAGTTGCGGTAGTAATAACCTGAGCTGTGTTATTGTAAGCTAATGTAGCACTGGCAACTTGAGTGGCAAAACTTGAACTGCTCCATGTAGCTCCAGGAACTACTGAAGTATTTTGGATATAAACTTTCCAAATGCTGGATAAATTGGTTGCCGCTGTACCGAAGGCGTTGGATTTGTTCCAGGCTACAGAAGTAATATTGTCGCCAGGGTTAATACCGGCCGCAGCTAGTTCAGCGGCAGTATAGAGATAAACGTGTTGCGAGAAATCGAATGCACTTGCAGCACTCGATCGATAGGCTGGTCCTGCGTTGGAACCAGTGCTACCTGCGTTTACACCGGCGCCAATGGTTGCAACCTGAGCTATCAGATGCCCGCCACTTAGCAGAATCATCATAATAGCTACAAACCACGTCTTGAAGCTCTGTGTAGAGAGCCTTTCAGACATACTTGCGTAATTTTTGTTTTTCATGTTATATTTATTTAGTGTTAGTATTTGCGCTTTTTTAATTTACTATAAATGGATTTATAGAGCCATGTGAAATGGATCACGTTGAAGAGTGCTCTGAATTTTCATGTTTAATTGTTCGAACTTAAGTAGTTTAAGTCGGGTTTTCCGGATCCACGACTCAAAAACAAATATATGGTTTGTATTGACATATGCAAGTTTTTTTTAGGAAATCATTAAATGATATATGGCAGTTTGTTAATTATATTGACTGCAAATGATTGATTTTCAGAATAACCTGTTTAATCAACAGTTGAAAAACTAATTTTTGCACTTTGGTGAACGCATCAAAATTGTAGGTGAACATTTGTAAGGTGAATTTTATTAGGTGATTTTTATTTCTTAAAACACTTGACTTGTATTTGTTTTTGTTTTTATCTTGCGTGGTTAAAGGTGTTTTTAAAAGAGTTCTTTGCCTTTATTTTCCCCCTTATCATGTAATTAATTATAGGCGAAAATGCTTATGAAAAAGCTATTCACTCTATCGCTTCTGCGCTATGCATTGGTGGTATTGAATATGGGTGTATTGGGAATCTTGAATTCCCTCAGTGCACAATCAAATGTCAGTTACTGGCAACAATGGTCAAAAGAGCGGGAGCTTACTGCTCCTAAACGTTATGCCTATCCGAACTCCTTCATTGGTGTTTCGCTGAATACGAATCAGCTTCGGGTATTGCTTCAGCAGGCTCCAATGGAATTTACAGTGACGGCGGCTAAAAGTCCGTTGGTTATTCAGGTGCCAATGGCCGATGGAAGTTTCGCGCGTTTTGGTGTGGTTCAGTCTACAGTGATGGATCCTGCCTTGGCAGCAAAATATCCTGATATAAAAACGTATTCCGGTCAGGGCATTGATGATCCTGCTGCCATTCTGAAAATGAGTCTGAGTCCGATTGGATTTCACGGGATGATTCTTTCTCCGAAAGGGAGTGTCTTTATTGATCCATGGACTTCAGGAAATAATGTGGATTGTATCGTTTACAATAGAGATGATTTCAAACCGTATCAGTCATTTACCTGCGAAACAGATGATACGCATAAAACAAAAACTACACGGCAGTATGGTTCAATCGCTTCCGGAGCCGTATATCGTTCCCATGGTACTACACTTCGTAATTATCGTCTTGCATTGTCTTGCACCGGTGAATATGCAGCTTTCTATGGTGGTACAAAGGCAGGGGCAATGGCAGGAATGGTTGCGTCAATGAATCGTGTGAATGGCGTTTATGAGTCAGAAGTTGCTGTTCGTATGACGATGGTGCCGAATAATGATACATTGATTTATTTAAATGCTGCTACTGACCCATATACCAATACGAACGGTTCTACGATGTTGAGTCAGAACATTACAACATGTAATGCTATAATCGGCTCAGCCAATTACGATATTGGCCACGTGTTTAGCACGGGTGGTGGTGGCGTTGCCTTTTTAGGTGTTCCTTGTACATCAAATAAAGCAGGAGGTGTAACAGGTTCCGGTAGTCCTGTTGGTGATGCGTTCGATATTGACTATGTAGCGCATGAAATCGGACATCAGTTTGGTGCTCAACATACATTCAATGCAAGTACAGGTTCCTGTTCCGGAAATAGATCAGCTTCGGCAGCATTTGAGCCGGGAAGTGGAATTACTATCATGGCGTATGCCGGAATTTGCACTGCTACTAATAACCTTGCTCCGAATAGTATTGCCTATTTCCATACATATAGTTTCGATCAGATAACAACGTATATTACTACAGGTAGCGGAAATTCCTGTCCGACTGCTACTGCCACAGGTAATACACCTCCAACGGTTACGCCTGCTGCGTTGAATTATACAATACCTTATCAAACACCGTTTACGCTTACAGCCTCCGGTAGTGATGCTAACGGTGATGCGTTAACGTATTCCTGGGAGGAATATGATCTGGGTGCAGCAGGTACATGGAATGCACCGGTGGGAGATGCTCCTATATTCCGTCCTTTTTCTCCTGTAACGAGCGGTTCGCGCACTTTTCCGAAAATTTCTGATATCGTTAATAATGTGACTACCATCGGTGAGATTTTGCCGACGTATGCACGTACTCTTAAATTCCGAATTACCGTGCGCGATAACCGTGCTGGTGGTGGCGGTGTGATGCATCCAGAGGATACTGTTCGCGTGAATGTGATCAATACCGGTGCGGCTTTTAGTGTTACAGCGCCCAATACTGCTGTTACCTGGACCTCCGGTCAGCCGGCTACTGTTACCTGGAATGTTTCTTCTACCGATCTGGCTCCAATCTCTTGTGCGAATGTGTCGATTTCACTCTCTACAGATGGCGGATTTACCTATCCGATTACGTTGATTGCCTCTACGCCGAATGATGGATCGCAAACAATTACGGTTCCTGCCAATATTACAACTACCGCACGTGTGAGAGTCCAGTCTGTCGGAAATATCTTCTTCGATATCTCGAATGCGAATTTTACAATTCAGAGTGGTTCTGCAGTGCTTTCTGTGCTGAATACTGATCCGTTAACCAGTAATTCTCTTTGTGCCGGACAAGCAATCACGGTAGGGTATACCGGCGATGGTCCAGCGAATGCCGGTAACGTATTTACTGCACAATTATCAAACAGTGCAGGATCATTTGCTGCTCCGGTTGTGATTGGTTCGCTTAGTTCAACCGCTGCTTCCGGTACCATTTCTTGTACAATTCCGGGTGGAACAGCACAAGGAACCGGTTACAGAATCCGTGTAATCTCCTCGAATCCTGCATTGACAGGTGCCGATAATGGTACAAATATTACCATCAATTCAACAGTGGGTTCAACCGGAACAATTTCAGGTCCTTCAACTGCTTGTC
>JBIIRF010000344.1:0-3060 GCA_044341715.1 Bacteroidia bacterium
AAGGCATTCGGGATGTATATCGGGCAGACACATGGCTTCTGGAAGTGCTGTCTGCAGTGGATAAACGCATTTTTCGGGGGTGCGTACCGTTAGTAATCCGGCTCCGCTGCGTAGTGCTGCACCTGCTGCGAGTATTGCGGCTCCCGCTTTGCCATAGGATCCTGCTAACAGGAGTGCATGTCCGAAGTTTCCTTTGTGTCCGAAGATTGGACGTGGTGGAAGTAATCCTGCTATGTCAAGATCGTTGAGGATAAATCCATAGGCAGGTGCCTGTTCGATGAATGCTGCGTCGAGTTGTATGTCGAGTAGTTGAAATTCGCCGATGAAGGCTTCATACTCCGGGTATAAAAAGGCCGGACGTGGTACCTGAAAACTTAAGGTGGTGCTGGCGCGGATGATATGGTCGCGGTGGGTACTGGGCTTGTCGCCGTAGAGTCCGCTGGGTGCATCAATGCTGATGATGGTGCAGGGTAGTCCGTTCAGGTGTTTGATAATATCTCCTATCTGAGGATCGATATCCCTGTTAAGCCCGGAACCGAAAAATGCATCGATGATGATGGTGCCTGGTGCTGTTTCCGGCAGATCAGTAGCGGTGTGAAGGGCGATGACCTGTTGACCGGTAAGTTCATTCCAGCGCAAGAGGTTAGTGGTAAAGTCGGTGCTTGCATTTCCGGTGTTTTCGGCTATGCATACCGTTATGTTTTTTCCGCGTTTCCAGAGTTGTCGTGCTATTGCAAGTCCGTCGCCTCCGTTGTTCCCTTTTCCGCAGCAAATCAGGAAGCTGTTTCCGGCAGGGTAACGTTGTAAAATCCATTCTGTGCAGGCGGTGGCGGCCCGTTCCATGAGATCAATGGAAAGTATGGGTTCATTGGCGATGGTGGCTGCATCGGCTAATCGTACCTGATCGTTATTGAGGATTTTTATCACGCGCCGAGACTGCTGATATGAATTCCGTTTAACTCAGGTGCAAGACTGATATGTTGTCCGTCGCCATGAATGGTGTACACCGTTTTTGCGCCGCAGTCAAGTATTGTTTGTATCAATGCCGGCCAGTCAGCATGATCGCTGAGCGGGAATGCAAAGTCGTAGCGGCTGTGTTTCTCATCCCAACCTGTTGCGAAGGCTCTTAAGAAATGTTTTCCCGGCCGGAAATTCAGCAAGGTAGGAGGAGGGACAATGTAAATTATTCCGGTTTGATGTTTGAACTCTTCTCGTTTGTACGGCTCCCATTTCCCGAGTGAAAAACCCATGTTCTCATAAATTTTATGATAGGGGACAATCTTTGGATGAATCATTATACGCATCTCCGGAAACGCCGTCTGAATCATTCGTGTGAGACGCTGTGCCTTTCCCAGGTTATAGGCGCCTATCATGAGATTTGTTTCGTTCGCTTTGCGTAGGATTTCAATGAGCTCGCTGTCGGGAGGATGTACTTTTCCCGGTTGTGCAAAGGTGGTCTCGGTAATGAAAATATCGCAGGGTACTACTTCAAACGGATCACAGCTGGAATCGTTTTGACGTTTGTAGTCGCCGGTGTAGACAATACGTTGTCCGCCCCGTTCCCAGCGAATCTGTGAAGAGCCGAGCATATGTCCTGCTGAGTGCAGACTAAAAGGAATCTTCTCCAGATGAAATACTTCGCCGAATTTCAGGATATGTAAGTTGCGTGCAGGATAACTGAATCTATGCTTTATCAGCGCAGCAGTACCTTCGCTGCAATACACGTTTTCATGTCCTTCAACTGCGTGGTCTCCATGGGCATGACTGATGATCGCGTGCGCTACAGGTTGAAGCGGATCGATATGAATTTCGGTCCCGGGTAAAATATATCCGTGACCGTTATTGCGTAAGGGTTGTTGTTCGTCACTCACTGTTACTGTTGCTTTAAAAGTTGATGAATTTCCAGCACACGGGGGATGACCATGTGCGCTTCATCGTTTTCAATGATATAGTTCGCGTATTCTTTCTTTTTTTCGGATGTCCATTGCCGTGAGATGATGGCACGCACTTCTGCTTCCTTTCTACCGTCGCGGGACATGACCCGTTTTATTCTCATCTCTTCAGGGGCATCTACCAGCAGGATGGCATCAAGATCCTTCCATGTACCCGATTCGAAGAGAATAGCCGCTTCACGAATGGTGTATGGCGCTTCGGGAAACTGTTGCACCCATCTTGCATAATCTTCTACTACAGCAGGGTGTACCAGTTGATTTAATTGTTCAAGCTTTTCTACGTCGTTGAAGACGATACCGGCCATGTATTGACGATCGAGGGAGTTGTCGGATTTATAAGTCTTTTCACCGAATGCCTTCACGAGTGATGCCCGTAAGTCCGGCGATTCTTCCATCAGTCGCTTAGCATGTGCATCTGCCGGATATACAGGTATTCCGAGTAAACGGAAAATATTGCAGACAATGCTTTTTCCGCTTCCAATTCCTCCTGTGATGCCCACTTTTTTCATCTTATCTTCCCTCGGTGATTATGCGGTTAACAACACCCGGTTCAATGCGGATAGAGCTGGCCCAATAAGGTGCCTTAACAACTTCGATGAGCATCTTCTCTCCGTCAATCGATGGTTGTGTAGGAAGCAAGAGGAAACTCTCGGCCTTAGTTTGATGAAACCGGCTGAGCGGAACCCGACATGTAAGCTTTACCGATGAAGGAATAAAACTTTCATGTTGGAAGATGCGGTTGTTTTTGATGGGTACTTCCAGCGTGATCTCTGTTCCTTTTTCAACGGGAAGCAGGAACCAGATATCATTTTGGGCTACATGGAAGTTTCCCTTTGGTAATTCAAGTTTGGTGCGTCGGAAGAGTGTTTTGTCGAGTCCGGTGGCTTCGTTAATGATCGTGGAGATCCGTACCAGCGTGTCAGGAATCGGCGCTGTACTGAACAATAGAATGCTGTCGGGTTGGGTGATGGCCGGACCTTTTTGAACAAATGCCGGGAGGTAGGTAGCATGAAAGCGGGGCTGAATGGCGACTTTTTTGGAGAACATTTTCCTGCCTGAAAGCAATAGTTGTTCGGGCTGGAGATTGCGGATTTCGATTTTGCCCTGA